>CAMLCX010000124.1 GCA_946478635.1 uncultured Pseudomonadota bacterium | reverse complement strand
CGTTTCAGTATCGCTTGTGCCAGATGATATCAATACCGTTTCCACCGGTGCTGCTTGTCGAAGTACCTATCTTGACGTCTTTAGCAACCTCATACTCGACCCTGACTTCGCGCCCGTGTTCCCCGCTTAGCTGTTGCGAGGCCGAGACGTAGGTCTTCCTCCCAACGTACCGGCCGAAGCCGATTTTGCCGCTGCTGAAATCCAGTTCGCCGACATCGACCCCGAGACTGTCTAAACCCAGCGATTTGCTGACCGAGCTAACGACGGTGCTGGCGACAAAGCCGCTCGCCAGATTCACAGCGCTTTGTTGCAGCGAGACCTGTTCACTTTGATTCAACGTATTGAGCGGCCTGCCAAAGAGAACCACCGCGAGAACGTCGGCTTGTTCCAGCGCCGGTTGGCTCGATAGCGTCAAAGTGGGTTTGTCAGCCCTTCCAGTAATCTTCGCTTCAACCTGGTACTGCGGCAGTCGATACTCTGCAATAATATCCAGCGACGGATTGATTTTTTCGCCGCCCGTGAATTCGACCGTTCCCCGGGTGAGTTGGAATCGGCGACCCTGAAAGGTGTAATAGCCACGAACCACGTCGACCCGACCGGATAGATCGAGATTTCGGTTCTGCGGCTTTAATAGTCTAACATTCCCGGATAGCTCCGAAACGAGATCCGGATGCCTCACCCAGACATTACCGGACGCACGCATTGCTAGGTCCAAAGTGATGCTATTGAATACCCCATTGTCCGTCGATCCGGAACTCTGAAGAGTGCCTCGCTGCGTTTGGCGCTCGCCGTCTTTCTTGATGACGACGATCGTTTCATCGCGCTTGTAGGGAGCTTTGCTTTGCTCAAGAAAAGCGAGATCAGGACGCAGCGAGCCCTCCGTGATATTGATTTGACCTTTCACTACCGGCGCGCCAATCGCTCCTTGAACATCGATATTGCCGGCGACCCTGAGTTGATAACGGGCGGTGTCGATCGCGGGCCAGCGCTTGGCGTTCAGGGCCAGCTTCACCCCGCTCACGTCGTATTGCTTCAGGGCCAGCGAACCGGCGCCGCTAATCTCGCCGTCTTTCGCTCGCGCGGAAATCGCGCGCACGTTGAGGCTGCGCGAATCCAAATCGCCGCTGATGGTCAGCGCATTGACGTCCACATTGAGGGGAGCGACTTTGAGCCTGCCGTCCCGCAGGCGGAAGGTCCCGCGCAAATCAGGCTGTTTGAGCGAGCCCCGCGCGGAAAAATCCAGCATCACCTCGCCGGCGATGTTTTGGACGCCCGTCCCTGAAAAGGCGTTTAAAAATCCAACGCTGACGCCGCCGCTTTGCACCCGAATATCCATGCCATCGAGAGGTTCCGCGCGGAATTTATTGTTCCAGCTCAACAGCAGCGGCACAGTGCCGTTTGCGTTGAGCGCGTGAGCGGCATCCTGTTGGATGACCGCGCGCAGCATCGCCTTTTTGTCTTTGTACTGAAGATCCGCGACGGCTCCGGCATACGCCTGGCCGGCGATTGTCGGGTTGCTCAGTTTCAAAGTCGAGGTAATTTCCGGCGCTGCCGCAGTGCCGCTGATTTGCGCCGTGCCAGCCAAGATGCCGGACATCTTGGACGGCGCTGACATGAATGCAGATAGAGTCTCCAGCGGCAGCCGGTCGACAGCCAGACGTAAATCCTGACTGCCGGCGAATCCGGCGCGGCCGTCCAAAGAAGCTTCTCGATCGCCGTTTCGCAACGAAAGTTTTTCGATGAAAAAATTGTTATCGCGTCTCGTGAGCGTCGCCGGCTGCGCCAATTGCCACTGGCCGTCCGGCGCCGTGAGAGAAATTTGATTGAGCCGCGCGGCCACCGCACCGGGCGAGAAATGGATTGTGCCGTTTAACGCGTGTTTTCGATCCGCGCTATCCTGGGCGCTCAAGTCAAGCTGAATCATCGGCTCCGGCGCGCGCGCGAGCGCCGCTTTACCGTCCAGGCGCCGCAGCGCCAGTCCGGCATCCAGTTCGGCCATGCGAAAGCTCACGACACCTTCGGGAAAGAGCTGATCTTTGGCGCCGCGAAGTTTGAAAGCGATGTCGCCGTTCCTGACAACCGCGGAACCGAGGCTTAAGCCGGCGAGACGCGCCGTGCCTTGCGTTTGGAAATCCGCGAGACTGCCCTGCGCCTGGCCGGCAAGGTTAATCGAACCCGATCCCTTTTGATCGACCAGCGCCAGCCAATGAGCAACGTCGGCGGCGCGAAAACGGTAATCGAGCTTCCCGGCTGTCTTGGCATCGATGCCGATCTCGCCATTGACGGTCATGACGGACTCCGCGGTGCTGAACGTTGCGCGGGAGATCAGCACTTTTTTGTCGCGCAGCGTGATGTCGAGCAACCCTTGTCTTAGAGATACCGGTCCTAGAGACGAAGGGAGAATGCGCATCTCGGCGCGTCCGGTCATACTGGCAAGATCAAATCCCGCACCCTTGACCGTGCCTTCCAGATTAAGCTTGCCTTTCATTGCGTTGGCATTCTGAACAGCTTTTTCCACGGCAAAATCTTTGACAGCAAGGGCCAGCTCGTAGCTCGGTCGCTTTTCCTGGAGAACAAGTTTTCCGGACCACTTCGCGCCGCCCATATTGCCGGCAAGTTGCCCATCGACTCGCGCGATGGCTTTTTCAAGCTGGACCCGCAGCTCTACATTTCCCAAAGCCCAACCCTGGACAGCCGCGCTGCGCACTGCCAATTGCGTCTTGGCCGCGGTGTTTTGCAGCGCAAAGCTGCTGCCGCGCGCTTCCGCCGTCCCGTTGACAATGCCGGCCAGTTCTTTTTTTCCCAACCACTGCCGCAAATCGAAGCCGTTAACCGTCAGCGTTGCCGTGTATCGAAGCGGACTCTGGGCAATGTCAGCGCGAAATTTACCGGCTAACTTTGCGCCCGCGCCCGCGAGATTTAGATCGCCATGCAGATCGGCGAGCACGCCGTCGATCACCAAAAGACCGCTGAGATCGCGCTTGAGCGGCCAATCGACGACGAAAAAGGCAATGTCCGAGGGCGCAAGCTTATCAAGAAGTATTTGTCCCTTTACTTTTAGCGGCTCTCCCTGGGCAATTTCACCGTTTAACTTCACGCGCGAATTTTTGCTCACGGCCCAAAGCTCTTTTACTTTGACCGTGGCCGGGGCAGCCGCGACTTGCTGGTAATCGAACGCCCCCTGCAAGCGCAGCTCGGGGAGACCTTTTGAAACCAACCCCGCGGCGAGCTGGTCCACTGCGAGCGTCACGCCATCGGGGCGAATACCTGCGCCGCCTTCGAGATCCAGATTGCGCAATCGATAGAGTTTCCCGTCACCGGAGGCCATACGCAGATCGACGGCGGCGTCACGCAGCCGAACAGATCCCACCAGTGTCGTCAACTCCGATGTTTTATCCGGCGCCTGGCGAAGCGCCAAGGCTTCGGCGACATTCCATTTGCCTTCGCGATCCTGCGCCAAATTGACGCGCGGTTCCAGCGCATCGATCTGGGAAATTTTCAGCCGGTTGCGGATGAGCTCCAGCAATGAAAATGAAACCTCTAGCCGCGGCAACTTGACAATTTCAGCGTCCTCATAGCGCAACGTGACATTATAAAGGACGAGATTTCTCCAAACCGTTCCCTCCAGCCGCTCGACGCTGATCGAACCGCGGATCATGCCGTTGACCGCCGCGACTGCCTCCTTGCGCACCCAGCGCGTGAAATTCTCGCTGCGCGCGTAAATGAGCAGCCCGATGATGGCGAGCAACAGGAGTACGCCGGTGCCGAGAGCAAGCCATTTTATGATGCGCCGAAATTTTTCCATGGTTAGAAATAGGCTCCGATGCTGAAGTGAATTTGCCAGGGCCGATCGCCGCGTGGCGGATTGAATGGAAAGCCCACGTCCAACCTGAGCGGGCCCACCGGGGTTGAATAACTCACGCCAAACCCTGAGGAGAACTGCAAGTTTCCGAACGGCGGATCAAACGCACGCTTTGAAACCTGACCGAAGTCGAGAAAAACTGCGCCATTGAGTTCCTTCCAGATTGGCCGCCGCAGCTCGAACGATCCCTCGACGAGGCTCAAACCTCCCACCGGATCGTCGCTCGCGCTCAACGGCCCGAGGCGCCAGCGCCCGTAACCGCGGACGCTCTTCTCGCCGCCGGCGAAGTAGCGCTCGAAGATCGGGTAGTTCTTATCGGAACCGATGGCATCGGCCAGGCCCAGTTTCAATCGGCTTGCAAATACCGTATTCCAGCCGATGTCGATGTATTTTTTGGCCTCGCCGGTGATCTTGAAAAAACTGTACTGGCCGCCCCAGATCGCGCCCCCCTGATCGAGCGTGAGCGACATCA
Source organism: uncultured Pseudomonadota bacterium (assembly GCA_946478635.1). Next base: position 6,975 of record CAMLCX010000124.1, on the reverse strand, counting down.
CATGCCCCTTCTTGGGGTTGAATGCATCATCCGAGGTGTTCCAGACCAGACCGGCGGTCGGCCCGGCCAAAACGCCATGGCGCCGGATGTCCCCGATCGCTTGAATCGTCGCCTGTGAGATCTTGTCGAGCTGATCGTATTCGGCGCGAAAACCGAAGAAGGCGGTCAACGCCGGCGAGAACCGATGATCGACGCGCGGGGTAAATTGCGTCACGTTGCGAACATAGGGGTCTTCCTTTTCCTGGTCATGGTTGAATTTTATCGAGCCCTGCGTTTGGTCCGTCAAAAAATGCGGCTGAATAAAGTTTACTGCCCCGGAAATCGTGATCGACGAATACTTGGCAGTAACCGCTAAGCGTCTCGCGCCGCCGAAAAAATTCAAGCTGCGCCATTCCAACTGGGCGCGAAACTGATCTTCCGTGCCGTAGCCGAGCGCAAGCCTGACTTCTCGATGCGGCTTTTCGCTGACCTCCACGACCATCGGCAATATTACCGGAGAGCCTTGTGTCTCGGCCGGACCGACTCGCACGGTTGCGAAAAGATCCAGTGCCAGTAATTTGTCGCGCGTCTCGACGACTTTTTTCAACGAGTAAAGTTCGCCGGCGCGATAGGCGAGCTCCCGCAAAATCACCTCCGGCGTGACGGTTTCTAGACCCTTCACTTCGGTTTCGCCGAAAAACGTAATTGGACCGGGCTGAACGCCGTATTGAATTTGCGCTTGCAGCTCATCCACGTCGATTTCGGCTTTGCGCTGGGTTTGCACATGGGCGTAGCCACTGTCGGCAAGCGTGCTGCGCAACGCCTGCTCCCCCTGCTGATATTCCGTCTCCTGGAAAACATCGCCGCGTTTAACCGGCAGGTCATCGGGCAGCGGCGGTGGCTTTTGATCGGGCTCTTTGACCGTCACGGCAACATCGATTTCGGAAATCCGGACAGGTGCTCCTTCAACGATCCGAATCAGCGCTGTTACCAGTCCCCGATCCTGGTCAACACCAAGATCGTAGGTGATAGTGGCGCGGTAGTATCCCCGCGACTCAAAAAAACGTCGCAGGCGTTCGAGATCGGTCGTGAAAGTAACTGGATCGAAGGCCGGGCGGTCCTCCCAGAAGCGATACCAGGGCCGCTCCTTAGAAACCAGCATGGCTGCTAATTCGTCTGCAGAAAATTGGTGATTGCCGGAAAACTCGATCCGCGCCACTCGCCACTGGCGCGCCGAATCGAGAGCGTCAATGAGAACGGCCGAAGCGATTGCGGGAAAGGAGGTTATCCCAACTAGGACCAAAACGAATATTTTGGAGAGCCGCCCCACCCATTATGACTACCACCGAAAATAGGCCGGTTTAATATGCCTTTTGATCAAATTCGCGAGCGAGGGTTTTTGCGCGTTTGAGAAAGAAGAATGACTGAAGTTTGTCGCTGAGAAGGCATAGGTTGAAGAATGGAACTTTCAATCTTAAATAAATTGAATCCGTTATCCCTTGCCCAATTCCTGCGAACGTTTTGTCGCGCTGACGACGCCATCCATGACCGTGCCGTGAAAGCGTTTTTGTTCCATGGCGTAGAGCCCGGCGATGGTCGTGCCGCCGGGAGATGTGACTTCGTCTTTCAATTCGCCCAAATGCTTGCCCGTCTCGAGCGCCATGCGCGCCGCTCCGTAGACGGTTTGAATCGCCAGTTTGAGCGCCACATCGCGCGCTAAACCGACTTGAACGCCGCCATCGGCCAAGGCTTCCATAAACAAGAAAACATAAGCCGGGCCGCTGCCGCTGAGCCCGGTTACCGCATCCAGATCTTTTTCTTCGACCCGCAGTCCGACGCCGAAGCTGTTGAGAATGGCGCCGACTTTTTCCAAATCGGCGACGGTCGCATGCGCGCCGGCGGCGAATCCGGCCGCGCCCGCCCCGACAACGCATGCGATATTGGGCATGACGCGCACGACTCGCGCGCCCGGCTCGAGGTGGCTCTCGATGCGCGCTATCGGGACGCCCGCCGCGACCGAAACCAAGAGTTTGGCTTTGCCGACCTTCGTGGCGATCTCGCGTACGACTGGAACCACGATTTGCGGCTTCACGGCGAGAATAAGGATATCGGCAAAATCACAAAGCTCGAGATTATTCGCAGTGGCTTTGATACCCTGCTCTTGCGCGATCGACTGCCGCAGCGCCTCGCTCACATCGCTGGCCATAACGCTCTCTTTACGCACGAGGCCCGCTTTGATAATACCGCGGCCAATTGCGGCACCGATTTTACCCGCGCCAATGATACCAACTTTTTCATTCAACACCGGAGACCTCCATGGCCACAGAAAACATGCCCGCCAGCATAGATCGTAAGGCGCGCAACTTCAAAGCTTATTCGGGCAAAAAAAAAGGCCGCCAGCGCACGACTGGAGGCCTTTCTGAGCGGCGGTAACGCGGGGTCAATACTTTTTGCCCAGGTCCTGCAACGCCTTGAGAGCATCGGCATCATCGGGGGCGAGCGAAAGGATCTCGCGATACTTTTGCTCGGCTTCTGAGATTCTGCCGAGCTGGGCGTAAGCCTGGCCGAGCGAAAAGCGCAGATCGTTTCTGCGCCGCCGCATGCGCAAAGCTTCGCTGTACGCCTCCGCGGCTTTATCCCACATGGCTAGTTTGTAATAGACCACGCCCAATTCAGAGTGAACGGTTGCCGAATCTTCGCCCTTGGCTTTTGCTTTCTCCAGCAAGGCTCTGGCCTCCTGCAACTGTTTTTTCGCTTGCGCATCGTCGGTCAACCGCTGCGCCTTGGCGGCCAGCAAGCGCCCCCACGCGAGCAGGACCGCCGGATGCTCGGCTTGAATTTCCCGAGCCTGAACAAACCATTTCTCCGCTTCGGCGACATTTCCCGAATGCAGCGCGATATTGCCCAACCCCAGATAGGGCAGCACATCTTTGTTGCCCATCTCGATGACCTTCCGGTAAACGGCCTGAGCTTCCGGCAAATAGAACTCATCGCTCATCGCCAGGACTTCCGGAATGTATTCTGAACCGCTTTCCAGCGCCGCGAACGCTTCCTTGGCGCCCTCGGTGCTCTTGTCTTGCTCGAGCAAGATTTTCATTTTGAGCAGGCGAAATTTCGGATTCTTCGGATCGAGACGAATCGCTTCGTCGATTTCCTTCAATGCCCGGTTGCGCGCGATGCTCGCCACGTAGGATTGTGCCATGTAGTAGTGGTGCATTGCCTGGGGCACCGGCAGTTCGTTGGCTTTGAGCCAGGGCGGCGAATCGATCAGAAACGGAGTCATGATGCGACGGTTGAGCTCGGTGGTCGAGCGACGGAGATTTTTCGGCGCGGAAAATTCCAATTCGGCGCCGTCATCCGTATTGATCGCCGCTCCTTTGGAAAAGGCCAGAAAATTTTCTCGGTTCATGCGGTAAAATCCCTGGACCGCATAAACGTCAGAGAGTCCAAGATATTCGAGATCCGACTGCAGCATCTTGTTGCTGTCATAGATCTTTTTGACCGCCGGGTAGTCGAATTTTTGTTCCTTCTTGCTGCCGATCAAAAGAAAATCGCTTTCCTTCATGCTCCAGAGCGATACGTAGGGAAACGCTTCGGCGAAAGTCCGGAAGACCATGCGAAAATCGTCCGGCGACATGGAGTAATTGTGAAACCATTGCGCGAATACGCCGTCGTCTTTAATTTTAGATTTGATGACTCGATAAAACTCGCGCGTGTACAGGTTGGCGATACCGGCGATCCAGGGGTTCGAAGGTTCCGCGGTGATCACGTCGTAAAACTTCGGCGTCGCCAAAATGTAATTTCTTCCGTCCGTGGGAATTACGTGGACTCTCGGGTCCTCTAAAACGCTCGAGTGGCGGGAATGGCGCGCGTTGCGGAACAGCCGGTCGATGGCGCCCCGATAGTCGAGATCCTCGGATCGATTCATCAGCTCGGTGCGCGCTTCGGATTCCATCACGCCTTTATAGTAAAGCTGTCGCTCTTTTTCGTTGTACCACACCCGGCTTTTCGCGTCGTCGGTGGGAAACGTGACGCCGGGTGGAAGTTTGTCGAGCTTGACCGAAGCGCGGTTGAAGTACTTGCTTGCCTCGATCATCGCCGGTTCGATCTCGATGACTTCGATCGTTTTAAGCGAAGGGAAAGTCGCGAGCGCCTTCGCCGACATGCCGCTACCCAAGCCGATTGTGAGAGCGGTCTCCGCCTTGGGATGAAGCAGCATGGCGATGTAGCTCGTCATCAATTGACTCAGGGCGTCACCGTACGAACCGTCGATCTTGCCGTTCGATTTAAAATAGACGTAGTCGCTGCCGGGAATGCGGTGCACGCTCACCGTGGTCGTCAAACCCTCGCGATAAAAAAGCACGTCGTCACGCTTCATCTCCTCGATGCGCAAAGAATTAGTCGGCAGCGACTCGTAGCGATCGGCATAGATCGTCACGCCGCTCGTCAGGATGTGCGGGTCCCAGCGGCGAATTTTCAACGGCACGACGACCGCCAACACCAGCACGGCCAAACCGAGTCCGTAGCGCGCCGGGAAGGAAAGCTTGGGATCGCTGATCACCAGCCAGGCGCCGATCAGCAGATTCATGACCACTGCAAAGATGATCGTATTCTGCACACCGAGATTGGGGATCAAAATAAATCCGCCCGCGAAAGCCCCGACCACCGCGCCCAGGGTATTGGCGGCGTAGGAGTTGCCGACCCCGCTACCGACGCGATAGAGGCTTTGAGTGAAGAGGCGCGCGACGAGTGGAAAAGTCATGCCGAGCAGCACTGTCGGCGCAAACATCACCAAAGCCGATAAAAAGATTTGCAGATACAAGAATACCGAGAACGTGTCGCCGAAACCGTGTAGCAACCGGATGAAAATCAGCGGCAATCTCTCGAACAGAGGAATCGTCGCCAGCGCGGCCAGGCCGACCCAAAGCTCAACCAAGCCAAAGGTGCTCAAGCGCGCCGGGCGGTCGCCGAGCGCACGCGCATAGATGAAGCCGCCGAGCGCCAATCCGACAAGAAAAGTAACCAGCATCGTCGAGAAAGAATAAATCGAGCTGCCGATCACGAGAGTTAAGGCGCGGGTCCAGGCATTTTCATAAACCAACGAGGCAAAACCGGACAACGCAAAGGACGTCAATAATACCCACCGTAACATTGACGAGCTTTGGGATTCCGGCTCCGCAGCTTTTTCCGCGGCTGCTTCCGCTGCGGTTTCCGCGACGCTTTCGACAGGGGTCTTATCGCGCAAGCGATCGACGATCAAAATCACCGCGGCGATGAGCAGGTTGGCTCCCGCCGCCACGAACACGGTTTTCTGCATGCCCAGCGTGGGGATGAGAACGAATCCCGCCGCGGCGCAGCCAATTACCGCGCCAAGCGTGTTGGTGGCATAGAGATCGCCGACGCGCCGGCCGAACTGGGCAAAACTGCGGACAAAAAATCTACTGAGCACCGGCAACGTGGCGCCCATCAGCAACGTTGGAAAGACCAGCAAGACAAAGGAAAGAAAAAAGAGAACGAGATTGAAAAGAAATGGGTAGTTTTCGTTTAAACCGAAGATAGGTCCGTAGATTTTCTGGGCGGCAGAAAAAATCCACGGAACCAAGAATCCATAAATGCCCACACCCGCTTCGAGAAGACCGTAGAGCAAAAAATCGTTCTTGCCGCGGTCGGCGATCTGGCCGAAAACATAACTGCCGATGGCGAGACCAGCCATGAAAGCCGACAACACGGTGGCGATGGCATAGGTTGTGTTGCCGAAAATCTGCGTTAGCATCCGGGTCCAGACGACTTGATAAATCAAGCCGGCCGCGCCGGAGAAAAAGAAGCAAAAAAGACCGACGAGAAGCAGCCAATCTTGCCTGGAACGCTGCGCACCATCTGCCATAAGCTCTCCCAAAAGCGTGGAAAAATAATCCCAGCAGTAGTAGCAAGCCCTAAACAAACTGTAAAGGGACCCTGCTCCTTGTAAGGAGCGCGCGCAGCAATGAGAGAATGTCCGGCCGCCTCCCAGTGGATCCGAGAGCGATCGTTCGTTGACTTTGGAAATAATGTCGTATAAGCGTAATTACCGTTTAGTCGCCCTGAAACCTTAAAAAATTCTCGCCTTAATTTGACATCCGATTGCCTGTAGAAATTCATTGTTTCCGGGCAATTATTTTTTCGAGCGCTAGATTTAAAGTATTGAAACAAAACGATTTGGAGGAGAGCAATGGCAAACGCGAAAAGAGACGGCGCAGCGCCGGAAGAGGTGAAGGATTTAAGGGGCGCAATCGAATGGATGAAAAAGGAGGGCGACATCCTGATCACCGATAAGGAAGTCGACCCTGACCTGGAAATCACCGGCATCCAGAAACAACTGGACGGCGGCTGCCCGATCCTGTTCAACAACGTGAAGGGCAAGCCCCATCACCGCGCCATTACCAACCTGTTCGGCGACATGAACGTCATCAACAAGATGTTCGGGTGGAAAGATCATGCCGACCGCACGAGAAAATTGGCTCATTCCGTAACCCATCCGATCGCGCCGATCGTCGTCGATCAAAAAGATGCTCCCGTCCAAGAGGAGGTCTACGAAAAGCCCGCGGAAGCCAACGAATACGTCATCCCAATTCGCCACACCAACATCGAGCCTGAGCTCACCGTCGGCTCGGGCAATCGGCTCATCTCCGGCGAATATTTCAACGGCGGCACCGACCTCGGCTACAACCGCATGAATTTTCGCTGGGGCAACGTCGGCACGTTTCAAATTTCTCCCGGCTCGCACATGTGGCAGGTGGTAAGCAAGTATTACAAAGACAACAAGATGGTGCCGATCACCATGAACTTCGGTTTGCCGCCGGCGGGATCGCTCTTGGCCGGCGCCGGATTCGACTACGTGATATTGCCGCAAGGCTGCGACGAAGTCGGCATCGCGGGCGCGGTGCAAGGCGCGCCGATGCGTTTAGTCAAGTCGCGCACCGTGGATGCTTACGGGTTGGCCGACGCCGAGGTTATCCT
>CAMLCX010000123.1 GCA_946478635.1 uncultured Pseudomonadota bacterium | reverse complement strand
GTACCGAGCCTGCTTGGTCAATTCTGTAACCTCGCAGCAGGGTACGGCGTAGATTTGAACGATTGCAGATGGGGATTTAATCGGTATGTCAGTGATACTGGCGGTCCAACAAACCCTGCATGAACTGGCGTAACCTCTGGCGATCCTCGCCTTCGAATCGCAAAAACTCAAGGCCAATTCGGTTGTCGGAGCTGTTACGGACCACGGCTTCCACGGTCACAGGATCCGGTTCGTTCGGGAGTTTCAAGCTGATTTTCACGACTGCCGCCAATGGCAGCGGCGCCGCGTTCCGGACCGTGCATCCACGCATGGAGAGATCGATGGCCGCACCGTTGCTGTTCAGAGTGCCTTGCAGCAACCTTATCGGAAGATCGACGCGCATTCGCTGATATTCGCGCTGATCCTCCTCGAATCGAACGTAGCGCACGCCGGGCTGAAACAAGCTGAATCCATTTCCGCAGAGTTGGCAGCTAAAAGGATAAACGTAGAATAAACTAATGAACCGTTCATAGGTCGTTGTTCGGCGCGCGCGCTTTATATATGGACTCGAGCAATGAGGACAGCTCGGCGTATTTCCGACTGTTCGGTTCTTTGGTTTTTCCCCGGTGCTGGCTGTTGCCATTGGTTTTTTGTCCGCCATTTGCTTTGGCGCCGTGCTTCCCTCGAGTTTCGCTCGCGAGTTAGAAATTGTGACGCAATCCGTGCGCCAATCGAGGCTACGCGACAATAGGAAGAAAATCGCAAAACACCGGCGGGATTTTTCTGCCTCTCAAGATTAAGAAAACGTGGACTTCGCAAATCAATTCGCTGGATTACAATTCATGTACCGGGGAAACGGACAAATGACCGCCAGTGACCCGGGCCTGTGAATCAGCGCACGGACAGCGTCGAGCTGCGCAAGGAATGTCGGTGATGCTCGGCAGATTTGATAAAACTAAGGTTCATCCTGGGATCGATTGATGCGTGTCCTCAAATGTTCAGGTGGACGACGAGCGTCGCCGTTCGCTTCTCTTGTGCTCGTCGCGAAGCGCTTCCCGGGTGCAAGTGGGTGTCCAAATTCCCTAAAACTCCAAGCTTGCTTGTCAGGTGACTCGTTCGTAACCCCGCACATTGTGGTCTAAATCTTGCCTCATTTACCGACACAGGGCGCTTGGATAGCTCGGCAAAAACATTGAACCTGTGCTTTCGACATTGAAACAATCAGATGATCTTTGAGGACATCACACTGACCATGGGAAACGACCGCAAGCGCGATTTAATTCAGATTCAGTGGTTTGTTGTCATCGCTTGCTCCTATCTGCTGATTGTAGAGAAGGATCAACTGACGCAGGATCCGCTGAATATTGCCCTGCTGATGGGGCCGTTCGCCTCCATCCTTATTTTTCTGCGTCTGTCGGAAGGCGCCTTTGCGCACCGCCTGTTCCCGCAGATCATGGCGGGTGTCGATACGGTTCTCGTCTGCACGGCCATCATCGTCAATCGTGAATCTCCATGGGATCTCGTTCTGGTATTCTTCTTCGGTGTGTTGATTGCCGCGATCGGTGACAATTTTTTGCAAATCATCGGGGGATGCTTGCTCGCCGGCCTCCTGTCCGTCGTCATCATTCCAGTATCGACCGGCTCGGGGTTTATCCTCGACTCAAATACTCTTCTCAGAATACCGTTGCTTCTCGGCTCCGCTCTCGTGTATGGCTACTTGGCCGATCAAGTGAAACGGGAAAAAAGAAAAACCTCCGAGCTCGAACAGAGCCGTCGGCAACAGGTTCTGACCACGGATCAGTTTTTTTCCAACGTTTCCCACGAGCTGAGAACACCGCTCACGGCGGTTTACCAGTTTGTTACGATCGTGTTGGACGGTCTGGCCGGGAAAGTGACCCCCGAGCAAAAAGAATATCTGGAAATAGCCATGCGCAATGTGAGGCAGCTGCAGGCCATGGTAGGCGATCTCTTGGAAGCGGCTCGGGCGGAGAGCGGCAAGCTGGCGATTCACCCGCGCGGTGTTGCGCTAAGCCTCTCGGTCGAGGAAACACTCAGCACGTTTTCGGCGCATGCGCGTCAAAAGGGCGTACAATTAAGACAAGATTTGCCCGGAGATCTGCCGCTTCTCTATGCCGATCCACGAAGGCTCAAACAGATTCTTACCAACCTCGTTGATAATGCGCTCAAGTTCACGACGAAGGACGGCAGCGTGTCCGTGCGTGCCGGAATATTTGACGAAGATCGGGATTATCTTCAAGTCTCGGTCGTGGACACGGGTTGTGGTATCAGCGCTACCGATGCGCAACGAATTTTTGATCGGCTTTACCAAGTCGACAAGTCGTTAGGTACCAATCGCCACGGGCTGGGGTTAGGGCTGCATATTACGAAGGAACTCGTCGTGCGGCATGGCGGAACAATTTGGGCGGACGGTAAACCGGGTGAAGGAGCCGCCTTTCATTTCACTTTGCCTCTGTTCTCGCTCAAGCGCCTGTTGCGGTCTTTGGTAAACGCCGACGGTCAGCCGATCGCTTCCCTGTCATTGATTTCGGTGGAGTTGTTGCCGGATCCCGCCAGCCCCCTTGAAGTCGCCAAAGCAATTCAGGAAATGACTTGGCTCACGCTCAATGGGATGGAGTTGCCGCAGCGCGCAGCACTGTTTCCCAACATCGTGCTCGACGGCCAACGCAATCTTTTTTATGTGGTCCAGGCAAAGGATCTCGAATTGAGCATGGAGCTGGCGACGCGCATCGAAAAAGAAATCGCGCGCGGCAAGCAATTTCGTAACGCCAACTGCCGAATTCGAACCGTGGTGTCGCCGGTCGAGCTGCGGCAAACAGCGCAAGGGATCGATATGGATGCAATTGCCGCTCAGATCGATGAGCGGATTAGTCACGCGATATCGGCACCCAAGCTTACGCCGAGCGCAGGCGAGGGGCTGCTGGCAGGCAACACCTATGCAGCGGTTGCGTGAGCTTCAAAGCATGGGCGGGGAGTTGGGTCTATCATTGGGGGACAGTGCAGTAGAATTGTGCAATCTAAGACAACAGTTGAGCCTGCCTTGGCAGAGGGCAGGCGCTTGAATCGAACATGAACAGTCGTTTGAGAAAGGAGAATTTATGGAAAGCAAGACTATTTTGATCGTCGAGGATGATAAAGACTTGATGTTGGCGATGAGCGTGCGCTTGATCGCGCAGGGCTTTACGACGCTGTCGGCGCACGACGGCGCATCGGCGGTCCAGTTGGCGGCTACGCGCAAGCCAGACCTTATTCTTATGGACTTAGGGTTACCGGATAGCAACGGATTTGTCGTGATGGAGATTGTCAGCCAGCTCAAATCGGCGTGCACGGTTCCCATTATCGTGGTAAGCGCGCGCCCGGCTGACGTCTATCGCGAAGCGGCCTTAATGGCTGGCGCCAAAGATTACTTTCAGAAGCCTTTCGATAACGATGCGCTCATGACTGCGATCCATCGAGAACTCGGCGATGAAGAGCATCAACTTATCGATGCGTCAAGCTGCTGACAAGGGGGCGATCATGGCGAAGAAAAAGATTTTGATTGTCGAAGATGATGATGATGTGTCGAGAGGATTGAGGGTAATTCTTCGCGCCAATGATTACCTCACGGTCGTCGCCGGCGATGCTGTCACCGCGGTCAGCCAGGCGAAAAGCGAGAACCCCGATTTGATCATACTTGATCTCGGTATCCCCGCCGGAGATGGCTACCTGGTGATGGAGCGGCTCGGCAACATCGAGTCGGTGGCGTCGATCCCGGTAATTGTATTCACCGCACGCGACGAAGAAGGGCATCGGGAGCGCTCGCTGGAAGCCGGAGCCAAAGCATTTTTTCAAAAGCCTGTGGAGTCGGCCGAGATATTGGCGGCGATTCGGGAAATTTTAGAGGGACCGAGTAGCATGCAACCGGCTTTGGTACCTTTTTAAGACAACAGTTGGTTTTATCCAGGCCTTGTTATGTAATCGCTGAACGTGAACTCTTCCTTCTCCGAACCACTAGAACTATCGCTCGTTGGAGATTAAAGCCGGCTGGTTTTCAATGAGCGGTCCAAAAACTCGGTCCGCTTGTTTCGCTACAGGCGAGGGCAGATCTCTTTCGTCAATGAATTTCACGAGCGCAGCCTCGACATCATCCGCGCTACACGCGCGTTTCATTTGCCAGCGCAGCGCTTCCGCGTCGGGAAAAGCGCGACAATACCATAGCAGATTTTTGCGCATGCCAAAAAACTGATGGTTTTGGCTTTCGTAGCGCCGGCTGTGTTCAACCATGACGTCGAAATGGTCGGCGAGACCCACCCTCGGCTGGGCTTCCACCGAGCCGGTTCCACGCAGGGCCAGCTTGACCTGTTCCTTTCCGGCGAAGAGCCATGGATTTCCCTCCGCCGCTTGGCCGATCAGTACGCCATCGACGTGGGTGTCTTGAACCCGGTGGTAGACGTCAGCCAGATTTCTCAAGTCACCGTTACCGAGTAACAACGTCCCGGAGTTTTTTGTGATCTCGCGCGCTTGGGCAATCGCGTCCCAATCAGCGCTGCCCTGATATCCCTGCTGCAATGTGCGGCCGTGCAGCGTGATCGCGGCCGGTCCCTCTTCGAGCAGCGTGGAGATCCAGTCTTTGACAACGACGCGATCGTAGCCGGTTCGTGTCTTGATCGACAGCGGAAGCAGGCGCCGGTCGGTATTCGTGTTTGAACCCATACGGCATCGATTGGCAGCTTTGAATGCTTCGACGGCGCCCGGGCGAATGCCAATCGCTTTCAGGTTCTGTCCATTGTACCAATCCCGAAGCCCTTGCCGGGTCGCCCGGATGATTGTCCGCGCCAGATCCGGCTCACGGATCAACGCCGCGCCGCAGCCCGCCGCGGCCACTTTTTTCGCCGGACAGCCCATGTTGATGTCCAATCCATCAAATCCCAGTTCGCCCACGATGTGCGCGACTCTGTAGAAAAGCTCCGGTGTCTTTCCGTAGATCTGCGCGACGATCGGGCGCTCCAACTCCGAATAAGTGAAATCTCTGAGCAGCAGCTCGGGTGCGTACGGCGCCGACTGAATATTAACGAACTCCGTCAAGATCACATCCGGGCGGCCATGTCTCGCCGTAACCAATCGAAACGATGCGTCGGTTACGCCGTCCATAGGGGCGAGGCCAATGACCGGTGCGGGAATGCTCCGCCAAAAATTCATGATCAGCTAGAAATAGCATCCGGTCATCGTCCGTTCAAATCGCACTGGGGCTCTCGACCGTTTTAAATTAACGAAGTGCCTTGGACTGTTACTAATCGAAAAGAGCCGACATGCGGGAGGTCTTCTGCTTCTGTGTTTTCTCGCGTTCTCACCCATGGCACAGGCGCAGCGGCATGGAGTCGAGCGAAGCAAAGAACCGAGTTGCACGCGAACATTCATAGTCCTGACCGTGCGTTTTCCATCTGCTTCTTGAAAATGAGACATTCCAAGCTCCGTGATTTGCGGCTAACTGTCAGCCCAATGAAAAGAAGTTTGACAAGCCTCCGAATTCTGGTCTAGAGAGAAGCTCAGCGATAGCTAGGCATCCATCACGAGGTAAACCATGAGCGCGCTCAAAATCGTCGGTAGCGTTCTAATCCTGGCGGGTATTTTGGGATTGGTCTATCGCGGCTTCAGCTATACCAAAGAGACCCATGAAGCCAAGATCGGTCCGCTCGAGTTGCAGCTGAAAGAAAAGGAGACCGTCAACATCCCGGTTTGGGCCGGCGTGGGCGCTATCATCGTTGGCGCAGCGCTGCTTCTGGTGCCCGCGAGGAAGTAAGCGCGATCCGTTTGAGAAGGGCCCGCGCGCCTGGGTGGCGCAGCGCGCCGGATCGACCATAACGTTCTCGGTGCTTAATGTGACGATCCCTGTGTCAGCAATGGCTTCATAAGATCTTCAAAGCGGGCGACAAAATGATCGCGATCAAAGGTCCGGCTGCGCGCGCGAGCGGCCATTGACATTCGCGCCCTCAGAGTCTCGTCTTCGATCAATTGAAGCGTATAGCTGGCCAATTCATCAAGGGTGTTCCAGAGAAAGCCATTTACGCCGTGCTCGACAATTTCACATTGCCCGCCTTTATTGATCACCACCGGGACGCAGCCCGCAGCCATCGCCTCCACCGTCGCGATGCCGAAATGCTCCATCCATTCGGGATGCGCATCGTCGTCTTGAGCGTAACCCGCCGCATGCCAAAAAATTTTTGCCTGCTCGTAGAGTTTTGTTAGTCCAGTGCGGTCAACGTTGGTAAGCAGTCGGGTCTGCTGGGGCGGCGCCATGCGGCGCACCTCGTTAAAGTAGTTTTGGTCCGCCAGCGCCTCACGCAGCGACCCCACACACGCAAATTGCCATTGGCGGAGGCCCGCGTCCACCATCCGGCGAAAAACCACAGCCAGCTCCATTTGATGTTTTTTGATGTCCGCAGCGGTAAATCTTCCGACAGAGAGGATCAGATTTGCTTTTTCGGCTGACGTCAATTGCATATCCACGGGCGGGTAAAGAACTTCGCAATCGACATTCCAGAGCCGCTTCGTCCAATTCTTTGCGAACTGCGAGATTGCCAATGTCTTGTGATAGCTCCGAAGCCGCTTTTGCCAATTGTTCTCGAAATAGGCGCGATGAAACCGTTTGGGCAAACGCGACGAACGATGCGGCGCGGTTTCTACCCATGGCCAGACATTGAACGGGCGAAAAATCGGAAAGAGGACGGCCAGAACTCCGTATTTAGCATGGCAAAACGGCGGTACGCCGTGAGTAAAGTTGACAAAAAAATCATATGGCTTACTGAGCTCGGCGTGCCACGACTTGAGCCGATAATAGCCGCGCCAGCCGCGCCCGCTCTTTGGACGATGAGCGCTGTCGTAGGGAACCTGGCGCATGCCCACACGATCCAGATTCAGGGCAAACTTTTCGGCGATTAGCGAGCTTGTCAATTCGGGCCGATGGTGCACGATTTCCACCTGATGTTGCCTGGCGAGAGCCTCGCCCAGCACGGCAACCGTATACTCGGCGCCTCCGATGGTTGCGCCGGTAGGTTCGTTATAGATTCCGATTTTCACTTCCTGCCCCTAACACATCATCTCCAAACTTGCGCAACCACCGCCGTTCCTCGTCCTTTCCCATCAATCCTTTCGCCAATGGACCGTTCTTACCACGAAGGCGCAGCAGATGCATTCTCCAGGCTCGGAATCGAAGGCCATTGAGGAAGCCATGAATTTAGTGATCTCTTCATCACGGCGATGTTTGGAATTCCGCTTGGCGATCGCTCGCTTTTCTTTTCGGTCTATATAATGATCGTCCGAGTGGATCAGCATAGTCCTCTCTCCAACATCGGTCTTGTCTTCATTATCGCGACGGTATTTGCGTTCATCGCCAAGTTTCTCAGACAGCCTTTGATTCTTGCTTACTTGGTCGCCGGAGTCGTGATCGGTCCGGAGATCGGATTTGCCTGGGTCAAAGACAAAGAGATCATTGAGCTGATTTCCGAGATCGGGCTCATTCTCCTTCTGTTCATTATCGGCTTGGAGATCGACCTCAAGAAACTTCTCAGCGCCGGACGGACGCTTCTCGTAACCGGCGTCAGCCAATTCCTGTTTTGTGTCGCGCTCGGAATCGGCTTGGCGATGGTGATGGGGTTCGCGCTGCGTGGCGGCAACTTCGACTGGCTTTACCTGGCCGTTACGCTTGCGCTTAGCAGCACGCTCATCGTGGTGAAGCTCCTCTACGACAAGTTCGAGCTGACAACTTTGCCGGGCCGAATCACCCTCGGCGTGCTTGTCTGCCAGGACATCTGGGCGATCGTCTTTCTCGCCCTCCAGCCGAACCTGCATGATCCGCGCGTGGGAACCCTTTTGGAATCTTTTGTCAAAGGCGCGGCGCTGGTCTTCTTGTCGTTGGCGCTCAGTCGCTACGCGCTGCCGCGCTTCTTTTATTTCGTCGCCAAAGTTCCCGAGCTGATGTTGATCGCGGCGTTCGCCTGGTGCTTTTTGGTGAGCGGCGCGGCCGATGGGTTAGGGCTTTCGCGGGAGATGGGCGCGCTCATCGCCGGCGTGAGCATGTCTACGTTCCCCTATAACGTCGATGTGATCGCCAAGGTAATCAACATCCGAGATTTTTTCGTCACGCTGTTTTTCGTCGCGTTGGGCATGAAGATTCCCGAGCCGACCGTGGCGATCGTTACGGCGGCGGCCGGCATGTCGCTGTTCGTCCTCGCCAGCCGTCTCATCGCGGTGTTTCCCGTGCTCTACCTGCTCGGCAATGGCCTGCGTGCCAGCCTGATCCCTTCGATCAATCTCGCGCAAATGAGCGAGTTCTCCCTGGTTATCGCGTCGCTCGGCTTGTCGCTCGATCACATCAGCGCCGAGCTGGTCGGAACGCTTACATTCGTTTTTACGATCACTTCGGTCCTGTCCACGTACCTCATCGGGTATAATCACGAGATCCAGCGTCGGCTCGCGCGGCTGCTGGTCAAAATCGGTTTCGCAAGCGGCGCGGATTCAGCCGCGGACATCGCCGAGCAAGATGAGAATAACGCGATTGTGTTTCTCGGCTGTTTCCGCGAGGCGAGCTCGATTCTTCACGAGATCGGGGCGCAATTTGAAGAAACAAACGGCGGCGGCATGGCCAGATGCTGGTGATCGATTTCAATTCTCATGTGCTGCAAGGTCTCAAGCGGCGCGGCATTAAATCGCTCTACGGCGACGTCGCCCACATGGATACGCTGACCATGCGCATATCCACTTGGCGAAGCTCGTTGTCTGCACGATCTCGGACGCGATTTTGCGCGGGACGAGTAATTTGCGGCTGCTGCGCCAGGCCCGCCGCCTGTGTCCGGAGGCTCAGGTGATCGTCGCCGCAGACAATTTGTCTTCTGCCGTCGAACTCTACGACGCGGGCGCCGACTTTGTCTATATCGCGAGGCTGCACTCGGCGCGCTATATGGCTGAGCTGGTCGCGCGCGCGGGTCAGGACGATCATGTATTGAAGGAATTCCGTGAAGAAGCGTATCAACTCTTGAAGCAACGGGAAGAAGTTTTGCAGTGAGGATCGAGGCAGGCTTTGTGATGTGATGACCGTTTTCTGACCGGCTGGGTGATGAAGTTATTCATTTCTTAAAATGTCGCAAGTCCCGGCTTGTAAAGTCGAACCCGCGCGCTCATCCGGGAACCGCGGAATAGTTTATGCAGACTTTTCACATTTGCTACTGCGCGGGGTCTTAATGTTATGGCGCGCAATAATCTTCCTCTGCCGATTCCCTTCGAAGAGATCATGCGCCGTCACGAGCGGGGAGTCATGCGGTTTTTGCTGCGCGTTTCGAAGGATCGAGAGGATGCCGCGGACTTATTTCAGGAAACCTGGTTGCGCGCCTACCGCGCTTATCCCCGATTGGATCCCGACCGCGATGTCCGGCCGTGGTTATATGCGATCGCCTTGAACCTATGCCGCAATCGAGCACGCGACGGGCTCCGCCGGGGGCGGGTCATCGCAGCCGTCGACAATGAAAAATTGCCGATCGATGGGAGTGGTAAAGTTGATCACACGATCACCGAGAACGACGGCTATGCGGTCGTTCATTTGCACCAGCTGATGTCCGCGCTGCCGGCAAAACAGCGCGAGGCGCTGCATTTGCGCTACTTCGCCGGCCTGGAGTACGCCGAAATCGCGGCGGTCATGGATTGCTCCCAGCAAAGCGCGCGCGCGAATGTTTCCCAGGCCATGAGAAAGCTCAAATCGATGCGGTGAGGCGTATGGAAATCGAAAAACTAATTGGATCGGCAGGCGGCGAATTCAAAGACGAAGCGCTGGACGCATTGCTGCGCCGCGTCCGCCGCGGTGTGGATAGGGCAATGAAGCACGTTCGCCGGCCGCAAGCCGCCGTCGGCGTGGTCAAGTCGCCGCTCGGTGAATTGCTTGTGGCGGTGACCGGCCGCGGCATTGTGCTCAATCACTATCTGCTCAATGGTGGCGACTTGGCGGCGACCATCGAGAATGTCCGGCCGCAATTGGACCTCGTCGAAGACCCTAGCACCGTCAAACAAATAGGCGAGGAGATTCGCCGGTATTTAGCCGGAGAGGCAAAAGCGCTGCGCCAGAATATCGATTTGATTCTAGCGACCAGCCCGTTCCAGCAAAAAGTTTTGCGCAAACTCCAGGAGGTTCCGCGGGGCGCGGTGGTCAGCTATCAGGGGCTGGGCGCGGCGGCCGGAGCACCGAAGGGTGCCAGAGCAGTCGGCAACGCCATGCATCATAATCCGGTGCCGATTTACGTTCCGTGTCATCGGGTGATCGCATCCGATGGCGGTCTCGGCGGATATGGCGGCGGCGCTGGCCGCAAGTTGCAATTGCTGCGCAGCGAAGGCTTCGCCCTCGGCAATGGTGACGTGAAGCTTCCGCACAGCTCGGTCTGGGGGCACAGGGGAAGCAAAATCTATTGCCGCGCAAACTGCCGGACCACCGCGCGCGTCGACCGCAGCCGGGTATGGTTCTTTGCCGGTCCGGACCACGCCCGGCATGCGGGATTTCGCCCGTGCAAAATCTGCCGGCCTGATTAGCGATGGCTATGAGGGCGCAACCTGCAAAACCAGGCGACTGGTCTCAAGCTCGCCGCACGGAAAAAATCGAGGTCGATCTGCCGTTCAAATCTCCGTACGACTGGCAGGCCATTATGCGATTCTATCAGTCCCATTCGATCCCGGGAGTCGAACGGGTCACGGATGAATGTTTCACGCGCGTGTTTCGGCTCGATCACATTATCGGCTTTGTCTGGATCCGAGCGGTCGCGGGCAAGCCGCGGCTTAAAGTTCGCGTCGTCCCGGATGATCCGGACGTAGTGGCGGAAGCCCTGCGCCGGGTGCGGATAATGTTCGATTTGGATTGCGACCCCGCGCTGATTGCAGAGAGCTTCGCGAGCATTCCACTGTTGGCGACGCTGTGGCGCCGGTTTCCCGGTTTGAGGCTGCCGCGCGGCTGGGACCCATTCGAAACAGCCGTCTGTTCGATCTTGGGGCAGCTCGTGTCAGCGCCGCAGAGAGCCAATCTGATCGGCCAGCTGGTGAGCCACTATGGCGAGGAAATTGACGATCCGTCGTCGAACCGAAAGACACGCTTGTTTCCCGGCGCCGAAACGCTGGCGAGATCCGCCCTCAAAGCCGTCAAGACGACGGTCAGGCGCCGGGAAGCGATTCGAGAATTGAGCCGGCGCGTGCTAAGCGGCGAAATTTTGCTCTCCAATGGGCAAAATCCGGCCGCGTTTCGTAAATCGCTTCTCGAAATCAGAGGGCTCGGCCCGTGGTCGGCGGAAAATATTAGCCTGCGGGCTCTCGG
>CAMLCX010000122.1 GCA_946478635.1 uncultured Pseudomonadota bacterium | reverse complement strand
GAGCTCAAGCGGCCGGGAGACCGAGTTTTTTGAGCTTCTTGAATAGGCCCTGGCGGCTCAGGCCCAGGCTGTGAGCGGCTTTGAGTTTGTTGCCTCCGGATGCCGCCAGAGCGTTTTGAATCATTTGGCGCTCAAGCTCTTCGAGCGCTTCATGCAGTGATTTCGCGGCTGGTGGATTCGCCTCGGCCGCCGCGGGTGCAACCTCGCGCTGGCGCTGGATCGCGAGTTGGTCCTCAGTGATGGTTGTGCTACGGACCGAAGCCAGAAGGCGCTTCACCTCATTTTCCAGTTGCCGGGCGTTGCCGGGCCAATCGTAGCGCGCCATTCGTTCCATTGCGGCCTGGGTAAATTGCTTGGGTTCCAGGGACATCGCCGCACAGTGCTTTTGCAAGAAGTGGTTGGCCAGCACCGGGATGTCCTCGGGAATTTCGCGCAGCGCCGGAGTCTGGATCCGCACCACGCTCAATCGGAAGTATAGGTCGGCGCGGAACTGCTTCTCCCGCATGCAGGTCTCCAGGTCGCGGTTGGTCGCGGCAATAACGCGCACGTCGATCGGCACCGAAGCCCGGCTTCCTATGCGATCGACCGCGCGCTCTTGCAGTACCCTCAAGATTTTCGCCTGGGCGGAAAGGCTCAAGTCGCCGATCTCATCGAGAAAGAGCGTCCCGCCCTGGGCTGCTTCGAATCTGCCGATGCGGCGGTCGACACCGGTGGCGACGCCTTTTTCGATGCCGAACAATTCCGCCTCGACCAGGTTATCGGGCAAGGCGGCGCAGTTAACGGCTATAAAAGGTTGGCGCGCGCGCGGGCTGTTAAAGTGCAGCGCCTTGGCGATCAATTCCTTGCCGGTGCCGCTTTCTCCCTGGATGAGCACATCGACGGAGGTCGGGCGAATTTGATCGATGAGCCGAATGATCGATCGGATTCGATCGCTCATGCCGATGATGTTTTGCGTCGCAAAACCGTTGAACGCCGTCGCCGCAGGAAAAACGGCGGGCTCCCTCTCCAATCCACGGGATTTGAGCTCGGCGCCGATGGTCGAATTTTCAAACAGATCGGCGAGGTGGGCGGCCAAGGTGGCCAGAACTTCGGCATCCAATTCAGTGAACGTCCCGCTGGTTTTGTTTGTCGCTTCGCCCACGCCGATGACGACGCCATCGAGGTTGTGCAGCGGAACGGCGATCAGCGTTCGCGTACGGTAGCCGGTTTCGGCATCGACTTCTTTGTAAAAGAGAGGGTGTTCGTAAGCATCGGCAACGTTGATCGATTGCCCGCTCATCGCCACCGCGCCGGCGATTCCCAGCCGGGCGTCGAAACGCATGATCCTGCCTTCCTGAGAAATCGCCGACCATAGTTCGCAGTTTTCACGATCATAAAGGAAAATGCTGACACGATCGGCTTGCAATAGTTCCTTGGCCTCGCGCGTGATCAGTGCCTGCAACGATGCCAGATCCGACATCGTGCTCATGCGCCTGCAAATATTGAGGACGGCCCGCAGATTTTCTACGTGCCGGGCGGCGGGATCGTCT
This sequence comes from uncultured Pseudomonadota bacterium, assembly GCA_946478635.1. The sequence goes on along the minus strand of CAMLCX010000122.1, from coordinate 9,794 downwards.
TGAGCGGGATCGCTTGCGCCGGGAGTTTCTGAATTCACGCTCTATTGGCTTACACAATCAGCGAAAATCTGTCAACGTGAGCGGCGCTGTAGCAACGTCCGGAAGCCATGAATGGTGGAAAAATTCACGAAGAACGGCGGCACCCCGGTTTTAAAAGGATGCGCTTTGGACAGCAGCGGACAAAAACAAATTGTTCGGTTTTCATTCGCGTGGCGTTGTACGCATTCTTTTCATCGCTCTCGACGTATAGAGCTCGCGCAGGACGGGTAAACAACATAGAGCCCAATGACGCAGATTGGTTGGGTCCAAGGGCGAATAGGCTGCGGCGATTTTGCAATAACGGCGCGCGTTCAGATAATCGCCTGTGCGGAGGCAGCGTTTGCCTTCGTCGCCAAAATGTTTGGAAAAGTACCATGCCAGGTCGGCCTGCTGTCTCGGCTTCCCCTGGAAAAGCTGCCACAAGCAATTCAAAAAAATGAGCCAATTTCGGCGATCCAACGCCGCGTCGGCGGGCGAGTGCTCGCGGTGGCGTCGATGTTGCGCCAAGCTTTGTGAAATGAAGCGCAGGGAGGTCGTTTGAGCCAAGCGCGCGAAGAATTCGAAGTCTTCATGGTACTTGCCGCCGAAGGCTAAGTTAAATCCACCCGATTGGACGAATAAATCGCGCCTCACCAGAACCGTCGACGGCATGGGAAACGGGCTCCCGTCGAAAAGCATCCGGCTCAGACGCTGGCGGCTGTTGGGTTTCTTCTCGACAAATTCGAAGCTGGCCCAACGCGCGCGAAGGAGATGACCCGATTCGTCGACCAGATCGACGTCGGAGTAGAAAAATTGTGTTCCGGGATATTCTTCAAGGGCGCGGCATTGCACCGCTAATTTCTCCGGGTACCAGATATCGTCGGCGTCGAGAAATGCTACCCAGTCGGCGCGCGCCAAACCCACTCCGAGGTTGCGCGCCGCTCCGGCTCCTTGATGTGCCTGAACCTGATATTTAACCGGAATATCTGCCGTGAAGCCCTCGACTTCCTGCCGTGTGCCGTCGGTGGAACCGTCGTCGACAACGATAATCTCGGACGCTGGAAAACTTTGCGTCGCGGCGCTTTGCAGCGCTTGGGCGATCAGTCCCGCGCCGTTGTAGACGGGGATGACGACGCTTATCGACGGCATACGCTAATAGGAGAGAAAAACCACGGGTTATTCATTGCCGCGCCGGCCGGTTTTTAGCACTGGCGGGCCGATAGAGTCGGCGCACACCGGGCAAATAGCACAGCGCCCAGCGACGCAGGTTTTTCCAGTGCCGGGGAAAATAAAGACCGGGGAAATAATGAAACGACGTGCGGAAGTATTTTCTGGCCAGAAGATAGTCGCCGTCCTGCAGCGTGTATTTCGCCAGCATCGAGTAATGGTACGCGTAATGTTTGACCAGCAGCGCCTGTTTCTCCGGTTGCCCGCGCCAAAGTTGCCACAGCGAACTCAAGAGAATGGAAATATTCGGCGTGCAGTGCATTTCCCGCTGTGATTTCGGCTGGAGGCGGTAGCGAACCAGGTTTTGCGCGCTGAAATAGATCGGAAACTGCTCCGCGATACGGGCGAATAACTCGAAATCTTCATAATATTTATCCCGCATATCTGGACGAAAACCGCCCAACAAAGTGAAAACGCTTTTGCGCAAGAGGACTGTCGAGGGAATGGGGAAGGCCATACCTCGAAAAGTGATCGTGGAGAGCTTTTTCCACTGATTTCGCTTCGAAGGTCGGAACGCACTGACCGAGGGTTTATCAACGACCGTACCATCCATCTGAGCAACATCAAATTCAGAGTAAAAGAATACTCCATCCGGGTGGCTTTGAATTTGCTCGAACTGAATCCGTAGTTTTTGAGGATAGAAGGCATCGTCTGAGTCAAGAAACGCGATCCATTCCCCCTGGGCGCGCGCAACGCCGAAGTTGCGGGCGCTGCCCGCGCCCAGGTTGTTGGTCTGGTGGTAAAAAACCGGTACCGGACCCGCGCATCTGCGCACCGCATCGTCAGTTTTGTCGGTGGAACCATCATCGACTACGATGATCTCGAGGGGCCGGAAGGTCTGTTCCTGAACGCTCTGGAGCGCTTCGCCAATATAGCGCGCACCATTGAATGTAGGAATCACGACACTGATGCCGTTCATGATCATGCTGTCGCCCGAAATCGAGCGCTCAAAATGTCTGCTCTGCTACCGAGCTGCCGATAGTCTCCGCCGTACGCTTCGCGTCACTTCCGACCCCAACGCCTTCAGCAGATAGCGATGGGCGCGGAAGGAGTAGGGGTTCAGTCCAACCGCCCGTCGAATGTGGCGCGTTGCTTCTTGCACACGCCCGAGCTGCAAATAGCAACGCGCGAGCGCAAGGTGTACCGTTGAGCGGTGTCGATCAAAGCGCCGCTTTGACAAGAGGGCCGGATCATAATGGGCCTCGATAATTTGGAGCTGATGTCCCAGGTGTGCCAATTGTTTCTCGGCGAGATCGCCTATGGGTTTTCGCCCCCAGCTCAACGGGATGTTCAAAAAAGCCATGGGATAGCGGCGCGCGATCCGCAGCCATAAATCCAGATTCTCCGCCATCTCCAAACGCTCATCAAACGCGCCGACATCCAGCACAACCTTTTTACGCGCCACGACGGCGGAGAGTCGTATGAATCGGGATACCATGAGAAGAGAATACAGATTGCCGTGGAGCGCCGCTTGTTGGATTTCAGGCTTTTGATGTCCATTGGGAAGGGTCCGCCATGCCGTGCAAACCAACGCCAGATCAGGGTAACGGGTTAGATAATCCGTTGTTGTTTCAAGAAACCTCGGATACCAGAGATCGTCGGAATCCAGAAAAGCAAGGTATTCTCCGCGCGCTTCTCTGATTCCAACATTGCGCGCGCTGCTCGCTCCACCGTGGGGTTTGTTGATGTAGCGCACCGGTTCTGACAAGGACTTCAACGCCTCCTCAGTGCCGTCGCTGGATCCATCATCAACCACAAGGATCTCATATCCCTTTAGGTTCTGCGCAAATACGGATCGGAGTGTCTCGAGTAGAAATTCCTTCCGGTTATACGTTGGGATGACAACGCTGACTGTGGGTGTCTCCATGGCTTTACTTAGAATTCTATCCTTCGATCCGCGAATCCAAGCATTCGATAAGTCCTTGAGCCGTTCAGTGGGACCGCTGATCCGTCGCGCATGTTGGGTTGCTCCGTTGCGCGTGGCCAACTCTGCGGTCGCTCCTCTTTGCTCATTGCATGCCGCGCGGCTGATCCAAGGCGGCGTCGTTGGCGTAGCCGTGGAAGATCATCCACGGATTGTTCCTGACGTCCCGGTAGAATTGTTTTGCCATCGGATCCGCGAGAAATGCGTTGGCGTTCTTTGCACTTATTGTCCGGCTCAGCGCGTTGAGGCCCCGGTCCGTTGGTGACGCCAGGTTACAAAAATGGCTCAGCTCGACCAAGTAGCGTTTTGTGTCAGTCAAAAAATCTTCGTATCTTACGACCAGCCGATCGTTGTTGATTGTATTGAGGGTTTCCTCCGCCTGAGCAATATATTCCTCCCAAAGAGAAAATCCACCTGTTAACGTCAAGCACCTAACCGCGCTCTTGAATCCGCCGCGTTTGATCGGGCTTCGTAAACTAAACTTTGCTACGACTTTTCGATATCTTCGTGCTCGTCGGCTCAAGACGTCGCGCTCCAGCTTGACCAGACTATCGGCGACATCCACTCCGTTTCTCACGACGTGGATGATCTTTGCCTTGGGGAAAAGTTTTAGCCAGCAGGGCAGAGTAAAAACATTCCGCGGATCCTCCCAGCCCCAAGGGATGTCTAGATTTCCGATTCCTCGGTATTTAAGGTACTTTTTCCATCCGAGATACTTGGCGAAACGGGGAGAGAGCAGATCCATCTCCATGCACCGCACGGATTGCTCCATCGCCTCGATGTTCCCGACGAAGTAGCGCATTGGCGCTGGATTGTCCCAGTAGGCATGCACTCGCTTGAGCAACATCTCATTGACAGAAACAAAAAATTCCGACTCCTGATTTGCGCGGATCTTGCGATGGCCGATGAAAAGGCCCAGGTGCTGCAAAAGACCCGCAATTAAGCTCTTTCCCGACCGGGACATGCCCATGAGAATAACCGGTTGCTTGATGCACGGAATAGCCATGGCCGTATTACGGGATTCTCTGCATCCAAGCTCTCAAAAAGTAGCGCCATGCGCCGAGATTTTGCGGACGATAATCGATCGCCTGGCGCAAGGAGCGCTGGGCTTCCTTGATCTGTCCGAGCTTGAGTTGGCGTCGGCCCAGATTTGCATAGAGTGCCGAGCAGCGCCGTCGAAACACTTCTTGCGGCACTTGCTCGGGGTCGAAGTGGCGCGAGAGAACCTGGATCTGTCGCTCCAGGTGGAGAAGGCGGTGACGCCTGCTGATATTGCTCTCATGTTGTCGTCCCCAACTGAGTGGGACGTTCAGGAACGCAATGGGATATCGTGCCGCCAGACGAAGCCACATATCCAAGTCTTCAGCGACTTCCAGGCTCTCGTCAAACGGTCCGATTCGCTCGATGGGCTCCCTAACCGCGACGATCGCCGAAGTCCTTACGGTGCGGGCTTCAATGAGGCGGGCCAGAAGATGGCCGTGGAGAACCTGTTCGTAAATCCCGGGCCATATGTGACCGCTGGGCCAGGTTCGCCACGCCGTCCCCACCATAGCCAGCTCAGAATGTTCGGTTAAATATCGCGTCGTGACCTCTAAAAAAGTAGGCTCCCAGAAATCATCCGAATCGAGAAACGCCAAATATTTTCCTCGCGCCGCCGCAATCCCTCGATTACGCGCGCTCGCGGCGCCGCCATGGGTCTTGTAGAGATAAACAACGCGATCGCCAAAGGATTGGACGGCCCCCGCGGTTTGGTCGGTCGAGCCGTCGTCGACGACGATCACCTCGTAGTCTTGAAATGTCTGGGCAAAAACCGAGCGCAAGGCCTCAAGAAGAAACTGTTGGCGATTGTAGGTCGGGATAACGATGCTGACGTTGGGCACTATTTATTCCCGTCGCCGCGGAAGGATCGGAGTCGAGCGGTTTTGCGAATCAAAAGGTGCTCCTCGCGATCATCATTCAGCGAAAATCCGAATAACCGTAATGAGTCATCCATGGCCTCCGATGGACTTGCCGATAAAAGTCCTTCAACGCCGGATCCGAGGCAAAGGCATGGGACCTGTCGGCTCTGATCGTTTTCACCGCGTCGTCAACGGCTTCTTCAGACGCATCCAGCTGGCAAAACTGTTGCAACCTTAACAGCTGTGTCTTGGGTTCGGCCAGAAGGTCTTCGAACTTGATCACGCAGCGATCATTATCGACCGCCACAAGGCATTCCTCCGCCTGCGCCACATACTCTTCCCAGAGGGAAAAGCCTCCAGCCAGGCACAGGCTGCGCGCCGAGCCTTTGAATCCCGCGCGCTCCAGCTGATTCCGTAAAGTCATTCTTTTTAGACGCCGGCTATTTTTCTTCTGGCGCTTTGCGATCACTCGTTGCTCCATCGCGCGAAGACTATGCGCCACATCGACGCCATTTCTCACGATATAAACGATCTTTGCTTGAGGAAAAAGCGCCAGCCATAAGGGCAAAGTCAAGATCGTCTGTGGATCTTTCCAGCCCCACGGCCGATCATAGTTCAGGAGAGAGCGGTACTTGAAAAAATTTACCCAGCCTAAAAAACTTGCTACCCGGTAAGATGTCAGATCTACCTCTAGATGTTGCACGGTCATTTTAACAGCACCATCGTCTTGGAGAAAATAACGCACCGGCCCGGGATTGTCCCAATATCCGTGGATGCGCTTGATCATCGTTGCATTCAGGGAATGGAAGTAAACCGCTTCCAAGTCCTCTGCCATCCTATGCCCGAGGAATAGTCCGAGACGGCTTAAAAGCCGGGCCAATAGCGTGGTTCCGGAGCGGCTCATTCCGAGGATCACTACTGGCTGGGTCGTGCAGTGCAATCGCATAAGATATTTTTTCGCCTAAAATTCGTCGAGTCGAGCCTCATGAGCGCCAAAAACGAAACAAGTGGTAAAAAGAGAACTCGCTGGCAGCAGCAATCCGGCGCCAAGTTCGGTCGGCTCGTTCACGCTGACCTTTCAGGCGTTTGAGTCCGTACTCCATAAGCAGCGCCAATATCCGGAAGGGCATGTCGACAGTAACGAGGAGTTTATAGATCCACGGGGCGAAGCGGCTTGGAGCGTGCTTGGCGAGGTAACGCGCGCAGCCACATTCATATCCACAATAGACGAAGCCAAGGTTGGATTGCGAGCTTTCCCCGCCCAAATGAACGATCTCAGCTTCGGCGAGATAATAGAGATCTCCGATTTGGCTCAGCCGGGCGGAGAGGTCGAAATCTTCGCAGCCGAATTCGAAACCCTCGTCCCACGCGCCGCAACTCAGAAACTGCTCGCGGCGAACCAATATCGCTGAACCACAGATGACCTCGACGCGCTGGCTCCGATTCGGCTCGAAACTACCGCGCCGATAGCGCCGATAAGCTGAGCGAAACAAGCCGAGCCAGCGCATCAACCTCAGGCGGTGCAGCAATATTGGAAGGGTCGGCAGTACGGCATATCGGTCTCGAACGCGACCATCGCGACCGGTCAATCGAGCGCCCACGGCAACGACGCCGGCATGTTGATCAAGGAAAGAGATCATCGCGGCGAGCGCACCTCGGCTCGCGATGGTGTCGTTATTCAGAAAAAGGACGTTTCGCCCCCGGGCTTTCGCGAGCGCCTGATTGTTTGCCCTGGAAAATCCCAGGTTCTTGGCGTTTTGCAGCAATACGATATCCGGAAAATCCGCGGCGATCATCTCCACCGAGGCGTCCACTGAAGCGTTATCAACGACAATTATCTCTGCGACAAAGCCAGCGCATGCCCCATTTAGTGAATTGAGCAAACCGCGCAATAGATCGCGCCGATTCCAGTTGACGATGCATATCGATAAATCGACGGAACTCATCAAGCTCTTTCGCGAATATACGCCTAACACTAATGGATGACATGAGAAAGTTCAAAGCAGTTTCAATCACTGCGGGTTGCTCGGGGAAAGTGGTCGAGCGTGTCCCGGGCATTGATCGAGATGTGGACGGCTATCGGTCTATGGGCGGTAGGCGCCGAAGCACGGTGAGTTGCTCGCGCTTAAGCACGGGCGCAAAGCCTGGCAGGTCTAAATACGGGCCGAGCACGGCGATGTATTGAACCTCCGGCGGCGCCGCGAGCGTCGTTCGATCGGGTATTTCGTTACATCGCCGGTCGAACTTGACTGTGCATATCGGCGCAAAGGAATTTGCCGAGAATGAACTCGATGTGCGAATAAATCCGATGTGAGCGGGCACCGGAATAATTGTGGCCATGATGTCGGTGAGCCTCCAATAGGGAGCGAGTTTCCTTTCGTCAAGCCGATCCCCGACGAGATAGACGAGGCTCGTCACCGCGGTTGCAAGGATGAGCCATGGAAAAACCCGCCTGGCTTGCGCCCGCCATCGCGAGGTCAAGGCGAACGTGGCCAGACAAAGCCACAGCACCGGTACCATGGGCGTCATAAAGCGCGTCCCCTGGTCGTGCGGCCAGATCACGTACAGCCCGCAGTAGAATGGGAGCGCCAGGAGCAAGACCGTCGGGCGGGCCCGCATCTCCCGGTAACCGCCGATCAGGATCGCGGCGGCGAACGGCAAATAAACCAGCATCATTGGATTGAGCCATCCGCCATAGACTTTGAATGCGCCCGGGATGAGAAGCCGGCCGATCTCTTGAATGCGCAGGCGTATGCCGGTGAAAATTTGCTCGTAAAGTGGGAGCGGATGGCGTGTCAGTTCATCATAATAGCTCGTGCTCTGGCTGCTTGCCGCCGACAAGCTTCGATCGTAGAAGACCAACGACAACGCTGCCGCGAGCGGCAGGGCAGCAGCGAATAGAGCGTAGACCACGGCCCGTGTCGACGTAATTTCCCTGGCGTACAGCCGATAAACGAGCATCAGAGCGAAACCGCAGACCAGCGCTGCGCCGGCCAGACGCACGGTACAAAGGTAGGCGGCTGCCGGGGTCGCGAGAAGCGCGTACTGAAGCCCGCGGGGACGTTGCGCGTTATCAAGCGCGCGATCCATCCAAACGGCGCTCCACATCAGGAGCGGCATGAAGGCCGCTTCCGACAACGTGCGGCGGAAATAAAACATCACGCTCACGTTGATCGCCGAGAGCACGGTCAGCAGGAGCGCGTGCTCGGGAGTCTGGCGTTTCAACCAAACGTAGGCGCCGCTAAGAAAAGCGACCGAAAGCAGCCAGTGAAAAAATGAAATCAAAAGAAACGGTTGAATCGTAAAAAAAAAGGCGGGCGCAATCAAAATCGGATATCCCGGCGCGAAATGCAGATGGGGCTCGCCGAATCGCACCAGACCTTCGCCCGAGCTGATGTTCCTGGCAATGGAAAGATAGGCGGCGCCGTCACGGGTTGGAATCCAAGTAGAGCTGAGTTGGAACAGCTGCGCTGCCGCCAGCATGAACAGGACGGAATTCGGCGAATCGGCCAGCGCACACGCCGGCCTGGAGACTAGTAACCAAATTTTTTGAACTCTCTGTGCGTTTGCTGACATCGCACAGATTTTTATCGTGATTCCAGACAGGTTAAAAGGATCGCTCTGTCCTGATTTCGATCGATCCTTGTTGAGGACTAAGAGATTTCTTCGTCACCGACAACTGAACGCATCGATCTGTCGTGTTGGTTGTGGGCAAAATAAAATTGGGCGCGCAAGTTTGATCCTCTCCCCAACGCGGGCGCGGGGGAGAGGATCTTTTGTTTCGAGCCGACGACAATTGGAAACCCTGCCTTCAAGGCGAGGCATGTTAATTGCGCCCCTGAACCTGCAGATTATTGTTAACTCGGCGAACGCCGCTCACCTGCATCGCGATTTCTTCAGCGCGCTGCTTCTGATCGGGGGTCTGGACAACTCCGTTCAAAGAAACGACCTGGTTCGTGGTATCGACATCGACTCTCGTTAGGTTCGACGCTCGCTCGGCGACCAATTTCGTTTTTACCGACGCCGTAATTGTGCGATCGTCCACATACTGGCCGGCGCTTTGTCCGGTCAGCGACGTGCAACCGCTCGCGGACAGAATCAATGTCAAGACGAGACAGAGTAATATCGGTTTAAGAGCATGAAGTTTCATAAATCCTCTCCTTTCTATGCGTGTCTATGTGTGAGTAGTGCAACGCTGTCCGAGCGTTAAGCCTAATATAAGATAGAGCCCCGTTCGATCTGACGTTTGCGGTCCTCGTATTCGCGGCGCGAAATACGCTCGTTACGAAAATCATTTTCGAGTCGCTCCATTTGCCGGTTCGCGTTGATCTCGTAGCCGGCACCCGTCGCTAAAGCGCCGACAGTCGCGCCGCCGAGAAATTTGCAAGATCAGCAATACATATCTTTGAACCCTCCTTTGATCGGTTTGTAGTTCCCGACCAGGCACCGCAGCCGGCCGGCAGTTCCTCGATCGAAGTCGTTGCGAAACTTCTCCATGAGACACTACAAAGTGCGTGCCAAGTATCCATGTCCATCGGAACATCGCACTTTTTACATCACCGCGGCTGTCACAAAACGAAAATCTGTGGGTGTTTTTGTGTTCGACCGGGAGGAAAAACCCTGACGGGAGTCGGATTGGAAATTTGCGATAGGGTAATTCCGACATTTTGAAGGGGAAAACTCTCTGTTCGGTGTCTGAAAGAAACTACGCTGAAATGTGTACAGCA
>CAMLCX010000121.1 GCA_946478635.1 uncultured Pseudomonadota bacterium | reverse complement strand
CATTTTTTCCCACCGCTCTTTGGCGATCGCCGGCAGATCCGGCCGATATTGTGAATCGCTCGCGTAAGCGCCGCGGTTGAGATAACGCGCGAGCCCGGCGGTTTCAAGTTTAATTGCTGCGGTAGCTTCAAAATTACCCGTCACCACAGCGGGACTTAAACCTTCATTCAGCGCAAGAGCTTGCAGCAACTCGGTCACGCCGCCGAGCGGATGGATCGTCGTCGTTCCGCGCTGCACATGATGGTGATAGCACTCGCGCAAGTGGATCGTAAATTCTTGCCAATCGGCATCGTGAATTTCGATTTTCACATTGGCCTTGGCGAAGATATCTTCCACGATCATGGGATCGGTGTTGCCGTCCGGCACCACGGTTCGAATATCTCCGGCGATTCCGAAGGTGTTAAAAATCGCGTCGTTGAACGGGATGTAGCCATTTTGCGTGCGCGTGAGTGTGCCGTCGATGTCGAATAGAATCAGCCGATCCATGAGCAACGGATATTCGCACAATCGCAATCACCTGAGCAAATCCACCAGGTTTTCGAGATTCCTTGCATTGACTTCCGGGGCTATTCCAGATAGAGAACATACCGTAAGTTTTGCGCGACTGGCGAACGTGGAATTGACCACGAGGGAGTGCAAAGCACTAAGACGGCCGAACGCCTGGGTCTCTTAATCATAGAGGTCCAGGCATTTTTGTTTGCGCTGCGCCCAAAAAACGTCGGCTGACTACGTTAACCGCCGCGCCTCCATCTGAGGAGTTCGAGTAAGCTTTGTCGCCGCGGCTCACGCCTGGTCATGCTCTCGTTTCTTGACCGAGCCGGTATTCACCTGGAATAATTGCTACTGGGAAAATATCATGATCAAGCAGTACCTTCTTTCGCCCGGCCCGACGCCGATCCCCAATGAAGTCGCGCTCGCGATGTCCGAAACGATGATCCATCATCGCACGCCGCAGTTTAATCGGGTGTTCGACGAAGCCCGGGAAAAACTCCAGAAACTTTTCGGCACAAAAAACGACGTGCTCATATTGGCTTCATCGGGCACCGGCGCGATGGAAGCGTCGATTGCCAACCTTTTTTCACCGGGCGATAAAGTCCTGATCATCAACGGCGGCAAGTTCGGCGAACGCTGGCTCAACATTTCCAACGCCTATGGATTAAATCCAGTTGATCTCCAGGTGCCGTGGGGCGAGGCGGTCAAGGTCGCCGATGTCGAGAAAGCGCTGAAAGCCAATCCCGACATTCAGGGCGTGATGGTCCAGGCGAGCGAAACTTCCACGACGGTGCTTCACCCCGTAAAGGAAATCGCCAGGCTTACCAGAAATGGTCCGCTCTTTTTGGTCGACGGTGTGACCGCCGTCGGAGTCGTGCCGTTGTCGTTGGATGACTGGGGCATCGACGCGCTGGTCACCGGCTCCCAGAAAGCGCTCATGCTGCCGCCCGGCTTGGGCTTTGTCGCGCTCAGCGATCGTGCTTGGGACAGGACCAAGAAGGCCAGGCTGCCGCGCTTCTATTTCGATCTCAATCTAGAACGCAAGAATCAGCAAAAAGGCTCCGGCGCGTTTACTCCGGCGGTGTCGTTGATCTTCGGTTTGCGCGCTTCGCTCAACATGATCGAGCGCGAAGGCATCGAAAACGTTTATGCGCGCCACGCGCGTCTTTGCCGGGCCATTCGCGCAGCCGCAACGGCGTTAGGACTCAAATTGCTGGCGCCGGACAGCCCGAGCCCGGCGGCCACCGGCGTTTACATGCCGGCAGGAATCGATGCCGACCAGCTGCTCGAATATCTGCGCGATACCATGAACATCACGCTGGCCGAGGGTCAGGATCAGCTCAAAGGCAAAGTCATCCGCATTGCGCATATCGGCTATATGGGAGCGTTCGACGTGATCACCGCGATTGCCGCTTTGGAAATGGCGCTCAGAAAGTTCGGCGCTGAAATCCCCTTCGGCAAAGGCGTAGCGGCCGCGCAGGAAGTCTTGATGGAGGCTTTGGCCCAACCATGAAGATTCTCGTCAGTGATTCGCTCGCGCCCGAGGGCCTCGAGGTGTTTAAAAATGCCGAAGGATTCGAGGTCGATGTCAAGGTTGGACTCAAACCCGACGAATTAAAAAACATCTGCGGCCTTTACGACGGCTGGGTTATCCGCAGCGGCACCAAGATCACCGCCGAATTGATCGATGCGGCGAAAAACTTAAAGGTCATCGGCCGCGCCGGCGTGGGCTACGAAAATATCGATGCCGATGCCGCGACCAAGCGCGGCATCGTGGTGATGAATACCCCCGGCGGCAACAACGTCACCACGGGCGAACACACCATCGCTCTCATGATGGCGCTCGCCCGTCATATCCCGCAAGCGGTCGCGTCGTTGAAAGGCGGCAAGTGGGACCGCAACAAGTTTGTCGGCGTCGAGCTCTGCAACAAAACCATCGGGGTCATCGGGCTGGGGAACGTCGGGCGCATCGTCGCCGAGAGAGCCGCGGGTTTGAGGATGAAAGTCATCGGCTACGATCCCTTCATTACGGCGGAAAATATCGCGCGCATGGGCGTGGAGCCCGGCACGCTGGAAGAAATTTATGCCAAGTCGGATTTCATCACGGTGCATGTGCCGTTGACGCCGGAAACTCAAGGGCTGATCAATCGGTCAACTTTTGAGAAAATGAAGAGCGGTGTTCGGATTATCAATTGCGCGCGTGGCGGCATTGTCGACGAGCAAGACCTTGCAGCGGCGATTCAATCCGGTAAAGTCGCCGGCGCAGCGCTCGACGTGTACGTCGAGGAGCCGCCGCCGTCCGATCATCCGCTATTGAAGCTCGATCAAGTCATTACCACGCCGCACCTGGGCGCCTCCACCGACGAGGCCCAGCTCAATGTCGCCATCGCCGTAGCGGAGCAGATGGTCGAGTTTCTCGCCAAAGGCGTGGTCCGGTATGCGGTCAACGTGCCGTCGGTCAGCCCCGAACTCTTGGCGGTGTTGCGACCCTATCTCACCCTGGGCGAAAAACTCGGCAGCTTGCACACCCAGATCGGCGGCTCCCTGCCCAATGAAGTTCAGATCGAGTACCGCGGCGACGTAACGCAGTTTAATGTTGCGCCGCTGACCATCGCGGTGTTAAAGGGGCTTTTATCGCCGGTGCTGGAATCCGCCGTGAACTACGTCAACGCGCCGATGATGGCGAAAGAGCGGGGCATTAGGATCGTTGAATCCAAGGGCGAAGAGGCCGGCGATTTTGCGAGTTCGATCACCGTCAAGGCCAGGAACGGCAAAGAGGACTTGGAAATCGAAGGCGCCATGTTCGGCGCCAAGCATCCGCGCATCGTGCGCTTCAATAATTTCTATCTTGAGGCGGTGCCCGAGGGGTACATTCTCGTTCTCCAAAACAATGATGTTCCGGGCGTCGTCGGCGCCGTCGGCACCATTCTCGGCAACAACGGCATAAACATCGCCGGCATGGAGCTCGGGCGGAGCCGAAAAGGCGGCAATGCAATCTCGTTCACGCACGTCGATGAAGTCGTGGGCAAAAAGGCGCTCGATGAGCTACGCGCGTTGCCGCAAATCGTCTCCGCAACATTGGTGAAGCTATGAAAAGCAGGCAGCAGGCATTAGGCAGCAAGGGCACGGCACGCCGTGCCCCTACTCACGCCTCGCGCCTCACGCCTCACGCCTGAGGATAAATGGCAAACGTAGCGATCATCGGGGCGCAGTGGGGCGATGAAGGCAAGGGAAAAGTCGTCGACCTTTTCACCCACGAAGCCGATATCATTGTCCGGTTCCAAGGCGGGAATAACGCCGGCCACACGCTGGTCGTCGACGGCGAGAAAACCGTTCTCCACCTGGTTCCTTCCGGGGCGCTCCATCCCAATAAACTCTGCGTGATCGGCAACGGCGTGGTCGTCGATCCGGAGATCTTGATCGAGGAAATTCACGCGCTCAAGGCCGAGGGTCATCTCACCGAAGATGACCAACTGCGCATCAGCGAGCAGGCCCATGTGATCATGCCGTACCATAAGGCCATCGACCTGGCGCGCGAACGCCTGCGCGGCAAGGGCAAGATCGGCACCACCGGCCGGGGCATCGGTCCCGCTTACGAGGATAAAGTTGCGCGCGTCGGCATCCGCTTCGTCGATCTTCTCGAGGAAGACACCTTCCGGGAAAAACTCCAGCGCAACATCGAGGAAAAAAATTTCTACTTGAAGGCGATCCTCAACGAAAAGGCGCTCGATTTCGACGCGATTCACGAGCGCTATTCGGGATATCGCGACAAGCTCAAACGCTATGTGACCAACACCGGCCTGTTGCTGGACCAGATGATGCGCGCCGGCAAGCGCGTGCTCTTCGAGGGCGCCCAGGGCACCCTTCTCGACGTGGATCACGGCACCTATCCCTACGTCACATCGTCGAGCACAATCACCGGCGGCGCATGCTCAGGAGCCGGCGTCGGACCGCAACGGATTCAGCAAGTGATCGGCATTTCCAAGGCGTACACCACGCGGGTCGGCAGCGGACCGTTTCCCACCGAGCTCGACGGACCAGAAGGTGAAACCCTCCGGCGCGAGGGCGCCGAATTCGGCGCCACCACCGGGAGGTCGCGGCGCTGCGGCTGGTTTGACGCCGTCGGCGTGCGTCACGCCGTGCGCATGAACGGGATGACCGGAATCGCGCTGACAAAGCTCGACGTCCTGACCGGTTTTAAAAAGATACCGATCTGCACCGCGTACCGTTATGAAGGACAGTTGATTCACGAGTTTCCGGCGAGCACCAAAGTCATGCAAAAGGCCAAACCGGTGTATGAGGAGCTAGAGGGATGGAGCAAGCCGCTCGACAATGCCCGTCAGTTTTCCGAGTTGCCGAAGGCCGCGCAAAAATACGTCCGGCAAATTGAAGCGGTCATCGGCAGCGAAATTATTCTCGTCTCGGTCGGTCCGGGACGCGAACAGACGATCCTGCTGAAAAATCCATTCGATAGTTAGAATGGGGGCGTGGTCGAGCGCCTATGGAAATTCTCTGACTCGATGCCGGGCCACCTCGACAATCACCGGGCAAGTTCCCTCCAAAAACGCGATATACTCTTCAGGAACTTTCTGAAATACGACGGTAAGCTGCTCTTTCATGAGCCTTTCACAATTCCATCACCTCATTAGGACCAAGCTGTTCTACAAGGTGCCCGTCTCCAGTAGCCAACTTCCAACCTCTGTACCGTGCATGCGCCGCCAAAAGACGATCGAAAGGATCTCTGGTCCATGACAGCTCGCGCGCCACGTCGAACCACGCTGCCGCGGGCGGGTCATCAAGAACCCCGCGTGGATCGTCCATGAGATTATCGATTCGAGCGTTAGCACGAAGACGGATGCGCTCGGCTTCGAGGAGAAATTGGATCTCAAGTAAGTTCGCTGGGGAGATATAGAGATGACCCGTCCACCGGGGATAGCGGTCGGCTGCGTCTATGGCGCGCCTCAAGCCAGATCAGGGCGTTGGTATCGAGCAGGATCAACGCTGTTCTCTTGCGTTCTTACTGAAGCGCAGTCTATCGGCTCTCCACTGCCATTGCCAAACGCCTTTAGCGACCGCCGGGTCAACAATCTCGATGATCGGCTTACGTCGCGTTTTCTTTATTGCAGCGTGGCGTTCCGGTTGCACTCGAAACCGTACGCCTCGGCGTTCGATGATAACCGACTCGCCGCGTTCCGCGGCGTCAAGAAGAAGCGAGAATCGTTGTTTCGCCGTAGCAGTCGTAAATCGTTTCATCGATCACACTATACAATTTTCTGGCGCGTTGCGAAATGGATTTGGCCAACTGCGCAAGATCCTCGTCTGTGGGATTGCTACATCCTCTCCCCAACGATTCGTCGATCCATCAGGTAAATGCCGTCATTGTTCTCTCGGATTAAGCTCGCCATAGTTCTGCTTTGAATAGGGATTCTTTAGATCATCCTTACCATGCTCACGAGTCCATGCGGCCATCAGAGCAGCACGGCGGCGGGACCGACAGCATGATATGAACATGATCTGCCATCAGACGGCCGCTGCTCGGTTTGCGGCGCGGCGCCTTTGATATCCACTCGCAGCCGATGTACTCGTCGCCATACCGTGGAAACTTGAGCCACCAAAGTGTAGCGTAAATGCTCATTGGACGCTCTAAGCGGCTTTGACTTCCACTCGACCGATCACCAAGTCTTTTTCCGTCGGCACTTCCTGCCCCTCGTCTCTTAATCCCTGGATGTGAAGCTCGATCGCTTCTTTGACGTTATTCATGGCCTCGTCGATTGTTTCGCCCTGGCTAAAACAGCCCGGCAAGGACGGCACCTCCACCCAATATCCACCTTCATCAGCATTGTGTGGCGTGATAACGATTTTCCCAGAACGCGCCCTGCATAGCCCTGCGCTGGTTGTACTCCTGCGCAGTGCGCCCTGCGATGAGCTGCATACTCTGAGCAATTACGTTTCGGCCGGTGTCTTTGACTAACAGATGTATATGGTTGGACGTGACCGCATAATCGAGCACGCACAAACCAAAACGTTTCTTCGCCTCGAAGACCCAATGCAAGTACCGGCGTCGGTCGCGCGCAAACTTGAGCAAAATTTTTCTTTGATGGCACCGGTGGATGATGTGCCAGACGTGGCCGGGCAGAAAGTGGCGGTTGGCGCGTGGCATTGTTTTTCTTAGAGGTCGCTTTTTCGGTTCAAAAAGCTAGCTCTAAGCTCTTAAACCACGCGTTTTATGCCAACTTAGATTGTCAAATCAAGAACTTGCCCTGGTCCGACCCAGCTTACCGGGTCCCAAGTCAGTGTGACGGCTGTGTGCCTTGCCACGTATAGCAGCGAGTCTCTCTTGGGTGGTAGGGAGAAAAAGTCATAGGAGAATTAAGAGCATTCGCGGTTTATTGACTTGACATCCACATAGCAGCCTGTCGAAGGGTTCAACCGCGTTGCTCTGTTCAAGACGTTAACAAATAGGCATGAGGCAACAGGCAATAGCAAGAAAAAGCTCGTTCAAAACGTTCAAGCCGTTCAACCGCTGCGCTCCGTTCAAGTCGTTCAAGACAAATGCAACTCGGACGGGAAGCTTCCACGTTTCGAGAAATTCTCAAAACGTGGAAATGTCAATTCCCCCACGAGGCGTGAGCCATCGGGCAGCAGTAAGAAGCGTACCGTTCAAAAGCGCACCCTACGAAAGCCTTCGTGCCCTTCGTGACGTCAGGGTCGATGCCTTTGTCTAGCTCTAGCGCAGCTTGAAAATATCCAGATACTGCTTCACGGTCGCGTCGAAATCTTGATAATCTTCAGGATTTTCGATCACGTACTTGAAACCGCGGAAAAGCCTCGGTGGGTCGGGGTCGACGTCTTTGCGAACCGGAATGCGCTGCATGCCCTTGAGCATCTCCTGGCCTTCTTTCGAGAGAATAAAATCGAGAAATAGCCGGGCAGCGTTGGGGTGCGGCGCCTTGGCGCCGATCATGCCCGGGTTGACTTGTGTAACCGCCGGTTCGAGCGGCAGCCAGTCGATGGGCGCGCCGCGCGAAGTCATGCGCTGAATGGTCTGATTGTAGGCGACGATGAGCGGATACTCGCCGGCGACCGCCAGCTGAACCCTTTCCGTATTGCCGCGCTTCAGCACCGGTTCGAGCGCCGCCAGTCGTTTGAAATAGCCGAGCGTCTTTTCGTTTCCCCAGGCGCCCTTCAAGCCTTCGAACATGCCGTAGGCTTCGGTATCGAGCGAGATGAGTCCGCCCTTCCACTTGGGGTTCAGCAAAGCGTCATAGCTCTTGGGAACGTCCTCGCGCTTGACCAGCTTGGTATTCCAGCCAAGCACGTAGCTATTGACGTAATAGGCGCTCCAGAATCCTTCCTTGTCGACGAGCTGCTCATCGATCATTTTGGTCTCGGGCGATGAATAGGAAGCCAGGAGTTTTCTTTGCATCATCGGCAGCACCATCTCGCCGCGGCCGACGACCACGTCCCAATCGTGCCGCCCGCCGCGCGATTCGGTAAAAATCTTGTTCAATAGCGGGCCGCCGCCAGTGCGGAAGAGCGTTACTCTAACCCCGTATTTCTTCTCGAAACGATCGGCCACGGCCTTGCTCTGATCGAGGGTCATGGTCGTGTAATAAACGACTTCGCCCTCCTTCTTTGCCGCCTCGACCAGCTTCGGATTCGGGCTACCCTGACCCCACGTTAGGGCCGGGGTGGTCAAAGTTAGCGTCGATACCAAGCACGCGAAAAGCCGAATCGTAAATTTCATGGAGTCCTCCGGGCCCAAAATGGCCAAATGCAATGGATACCATTTAGTAACGCTAAATCAATATTTCGGCCCATCGGCCAAGAAAAGCAGCCGCCGCAAAGCGTTTGGCTTGAATACACCGGGTTGGGTGATTATCATAATAACCCTAACTATTGCGGTGGAAGCATCGGAGGTAACTATGGAAAGCGAATCAACCAGCAAAGAAAAACTCGTAACGGACCTCAAGACACTCGTCAGCGACGCCGAAGAGCTCTTGAAGGCCACGGCTAGTCAAGCCGGTGAAAAGATTGCCGTGGCGCGGCAGAAAATCGAACAGAGCCTGGTGGAAGGCAAGAAAGCCCTAGCCGACGCCGAGACTACCCTGCGCAAGAAATCCAAGGAATGTGCGGAAATCGCCGACGACTATGTCCGGGAAAATCCCTGGGGCGCGGTTGGCGTTGCTGCCGCCGTCGGCCTAGCGCTCGGCTTACTCATTCGCGGCAGATAACCGCCGGCCCCGATGAGCGACACAGGAAGCGAACAGAACCAAACCGGGGCGTCGAGATTTAGCCAACCGTTCAAGAATCTGCTGGCTGTCTTAAGTTCCGCGTTGCATACGCGCCTGGATTTGTTCGTTGTCGAGCTCCAAGAAGAGCGCGAGCGGACGAAGCGGACTTTGGCGCTCTTCCTCGTGTTGCTTTACAGCGCCAGTTTAGGCTTCATCCTGCTCAATATTTTTCTCGCCGCGCTGTTCTGGCAAAACGGCTGGATCGCGGCAATCGGCATGCTGGCTTTGCTTTATTTTGGCGTCGCTGTATTCGCCGCAATCAAGCTTCGCGGGGCTGGCTTGAGATCGCGCGGCATGTTTCCGGCAACCCTGGCCGAACTTGGCAAAGACCGGGACCGCTTGAGGGAAGCGGCTCGTGAATAATCACCGGCTGGAAGACCTCGCCCGTCGCAAGCAAGCGCTCATCGAGAAAGCGGCGCGCGAGCGCGTCGAGTTAGCAGCGGCCTACGACAGAATTCGTCGTCCCTTCGATATCGGTGGAACGCTGTTGGGCCTCGGCCGCATGCTCAAAACCCATCCGCTGATCGCCGCCGGCATCTCGACCTTCCTGGTCAGCGGTTACGCCGGCAAGCTCTTGAGATCCAGTGGCGAGATGCTCAATCTCTGGCGCCTGGTCCTGCCCCTCTGGCATTGGTGGCAGAGAAGACGTAAGCGGTGAAAGTCAAGTAGCCAAAAGACCACGAGCGACTCGCTCTTCACAGCTAACTCACTTTCGCTTCTATTCCGTGCGAGCCCTTTCGACTTTTCGCGGGTCCGCCGCGCCGCTCATCGACCCGCCTTCCCAAGTAATCGCCTGCACGACACCTAAGGAAGTTTGCTCCCGCAGCGCATGGCCGCGCTGTTCGAGCGCCGTCTTTGCCTCCGGCGTAATCTTCGGCTCGATGTTCAAGCGATCCGGCAGCCACTGATGATGAACGCGCGGCGCCGTCACGGCCGCCGTTACCGGCATATTGAAATCCAGGACATTGAGAATCGTTTGTAGGGTTGCGCTGATGATGCGCGGGCCGCCGGCGGCACCGACGACAAGTTCGGGACGATTTCCGCGCAAAATAATCGTTGGCGACATGCTGCTCAGTGGCCGCTTACCGGGCTTGAGCGCATTGGCGGCGTTGCCAATGAGCCCGTACACGTTGCCTAGTTCCGGATGGATCGCGAAATCGTCCATTTCGTTGTTTAGAACAATACCCGTGCGCGCGACGAGCAGTTTGGAGCCAAAGCGGGTATTGACCGATTGCGTGCAGGCGACCGCGTTGCCATAGCGGTCGATCACGCTGAAATGGGTCGTCCCGCCCTTCTCGGCGTTGAAATTGTAGTAGCCGTAGAACTGCGGCGGCTGAGTTTTATCCGGCGCAATGCGCTTGCGAATCCACTCCGCGTAGTTTTTCGCCGTCAATTTTCCAACCGGCACATGGACAAAGTCGGGGTCACCGAGAAACTCGGCGCGATCGGCAAACGAATGTTTCATTGCCTCGCCGAGCAAGTGCAGATAGGCCCCTCCTCCGGGCTGAAAGTTTTTGAGGTTGTAGCCTTCGAGGACGTTGAGCATCGTGAGAATCGCCACGCCGGAGCTTGGCGGAGGCATCGCGATCACCATTCGGTCGCGATAAGAACCGATGAGCGGCTCACGCCAGACGGCCCGGTACTTTTTCAGATCGTCGAGCGTCATCACACCGCCGTGCTTTTGAATGGTTTCGACGATCGCCTGACCGATCCATCCGCTATAAAATTCGCGAGCGTCGTCTTTTGCCAGCGCTTTGAGCGTTTCCGCCAATTCAGGCTGGCGAATCACCTCGCCCTCCTTGGGCGGCTCACCCCCGCGCATGTAGATTCGCCCCAGATCCGGAAAGCGCTTCATATTTGCCCGCTGGCGCTCGATGGCGACGCGCAACGCGGCATCGACGGAAAATCCGTCGGCGGCAAGTTTAATCGCCGGCGCAGCCAACACGGGCATGGGCAGACTGCCAAATCTTCTCCGTGCCTCGATCAAACCGGCGGCTTCACCGGGCACGGCCACAGCCAGCGCGCCCGTGAGGCTCAATGAGGACACCGGCTTGCCGTCCTTCATGTACAGCTCGCGCCGCGCAGCCGCGGGCGCTGTCTCGCGAAAGTCGAGCGCGAAACTTTTGTTGTCTTTGGCGCGATAGATCACCATGAAACCGCCGCCACCGAGGCCCGACGCTGCCTGATCAACGACGGCAAGCGCCAATGCCGTGGCGATTGCCGCATCGACGGCGTTACCGCCGCGGCGTAATATTTCCATGCCCGCCTGGCTTGCTTGTTCGCTGTCGGCGACGACGAGGCCGGTCCCGGATGGCTGCGTTTGAGCGCGCGCGCTGCTCTCAACGAAGGTTAAGAGAGAAAGAAATATGAAAACGATTGGGGCTCGAATGAAGGCTCGCATGGGTGGATGCTGATCTAAAGGCTTTAATGCTTCACGACTCCTTTTTCAATCTGTTTGAGTTCCAGTCTCGCGGTTTGCCCAGACACTTGGGGATCACCCTTAAAAGCATCGGCAAATGAAGAACCCCGCCGCAAGCAGCGGGGTATCGAAAGACCTCGATGACAATTT
>CAMLCX010000120.1 GCA_946478635.1 uncultured Pseudomonadota bacterium | reverse complement strand
CGCTGATGTCTTTGAAGGAACGGTACACCGAGGCAAAGCGCACATAGGCGACCGGGTCGGTGTCATGCAGCTCGCGCATCAGCGTTTCGCCGATAACCGAGCTGGCGATCTCTTTTTCGCCGCGCTCCTGCAGCGACCTCTCGATCCGATCGGTGATCGTCTCAATGGTATTGATGCTGACCGGCCGCTTTTCGCAAGCGCGCTTCAGGCCGTTAATGATCTTCAGGCGGTCGTAGCTTTCACGCCGGCCGTCTTTTTTAACCACCAGCGGCATCATTTCTTCGACCCGCTCATAGGTTGTGAAGCGCCGGGTGCATCGTTCACATTCGCGCCGGCGCCGGATCATATTGCCGTCCTTGCTCAAACGCGAATCGATCACTCGATTCTCGGTCTCGTGGCAAAAAGGACATTTCATAGCATCAGCCGAAGATCGAGAATGGCGGATCGAGGATCGTAATGAACCATCGTCTATCCTCTATCTCTGATCATACATTCTTGCTACGCCGTTCCCAGCCGGTGCGGATAGACCGGAAACTTCCGGCAGAGCGCACCCACCTCACCGGCAATCTCTCGAAGAGCGGTTTCATCGCTCACGTGCTTGAGCGCGCGCGCAATCAACTCCGCGATTTGCGCCATTTCAGGCTCTTTCATGCCGCGCGTCGTTACCGCCGGGGTGCCGATGCGGATGCCGCTGGTGACAAACGGCGAACGAGTATCGAACGGCACGGCGTTGCGGTTGACGGTGATGTGCGCTTTGTCGAGCGTTTCCTGCGCGACCTTGCCGGTCAGCTCCGACTTGCGCAGGTCGACGAGCATCAAATGATTGTCGGTGCCGTCGGAAGTCAGGCGAAAGCCTTTGCTGATCAGCGCCTGGGCGAGCGCCTGGGCGTTGTTCACGATCTGCCGCTGATAGGTTTTGAATTCCGGGCGCAAAGCTTCCTTGAGCGCCACGGCTTTGGCGGCAATCACGTGCATGAGCGGCCCGCCCTGCATGCCCGGAAAAACTTTACTGTCTACGGTCTTGGCGTACTCGGCTTTGCATAGCACCATACCGCCGCGCGGGCCCCGTAGTGTTTTGTGCGTTGTTGTTGTGACAAAATCCGCGTAGGGAATGGGACTGGGATGGAGACCGGCCGCCACCAAACCCGCGATATGGGCCATGTCGACCATGAACGGCGCGCCGACTTCGTCCGCGATCTTGCGAAATCTTGGATAATCGATGATTCGCGGGTACGCGCTCGCGCCGGCGACGATCAATTTCGGCCGGTGCTCCCTGGCCAACCGTTCTACCTCATCGTAATCAATGGTCTCGGATTTTTCCGAAACCCCATAGGGAATGACTTTGTAAATGAAACCGGAAAAATTGACCGGACTACCCATCGAGAGATGGCCGCCATGGGCGAGGTTCATGCCAAGGTACGTATCGCCGGGCTTCAGCACTGACAGATAAACCGTCATATTCGCCTGCGAACCGGAATGAGGCTGAACGTTGGCGTGATCGGCGCCGAACAGCTCCTTGGCCCTGGCAATCGCCAGGGATTCGACGATATCGACGTATTCGCAACCGCCGTAATAGCGTTTTCCCGGATAACCCTCGGCGTATTTGTTGGTCATCACGCAGCCCTGCGCTTCCAACACCGCCTCGCTCACAACATTTTCCGAGGCGATCAGCTCCAGGTTGTCTTCCAAGCGGCGGGTTTCTTTTTGAATGGCCGCAAATACCTCAGCATCCGTTTGTTCAAGAAATGTCATAGGCGTCCTTCGGGCTATTTCTTGATTTCCGTACCGTCGACTTGACTGCCAAGATCGGTTTCGATCTGCCTAATCTTGTCGACGCGTCTCTGGTGCCGTCCGCCCGAAAAAGGCGTGGCGAGCCAAGTCTCGATGATTTGCCGCGCCAAAAGCGCATCGGTTTTTGCCCCGCCCAACACGAGAATATTAGCATCGTTATGTTCGCGGCTCGACCGGGCGCCCTCAATGTCGTGCACCAAAGCGGCACGCACGTTGGGAAACTTATTGGCGATAATCGACATGCCAATGCCACTGGTGCACACCAATACACCGCGCTCGGCTTCGCCTAACGCGACCGAACGGGAAACTTCCTTGCCATAGTCCGGATAATCCACGGATTCCCGCCCGTGCGCGCCAAAGTCGCGCACGGCCAAACCCTTGGATCGCAGATAATCCACCAACGCTAGCTTGAGATCAAAGCCGCCGTGGTCGCAACCTAAAGCGATCATGTCTGCCTCACCTGACCCGTCCGTTTCGTGCCGTAAAATCGCCCTGGATGGATAAAGAAAATCGCAGGGCAGTGAAGTTCATATGCCACTTCCCCGCGATCCGTAATTTTTTTGGGGCCAAAGTTTAAGCGATCAACCAGCCCCGTGCAGCGTTGAGAAACCCTACCGATGGGCCTCGATGTAAGTGATGACGTCCTGGACCGTCTTGATCTTCTCCGCGTCCTCGTCGGAGATTTCCATCTCGTACTCTTCTTCCAGCGCCATCACTAACTCGACAATGTCCAACGAGTCGGCCCCTAAATCTTCAATAAAGGAAGCCTCGGGGGTCACTTCTTCCGCGCTGACTCCTAGTTGTTCGCAGACGATTTCTTTTACTCTGGCTTGAACCGATGCCGCCATCTTCACTCACCTCCTGCTACAAATTGTTCACATGTACAGCCCGCCATTGACGTTGAACACCTGGCCGGTGATGTACTCTGTTCCTGGTCCAGCGAGAAATACAATCATCTCGGCTACTTCAGCGCAAGTACCAAACCGGCCGAGGGGGATCTTCTTGAGAAATTCCTCGCGCAGTTTTTCCGGCAGTTTTGCGGTCATTTCGGTCTCGATGAATCCCGGCGCCACAGCGTTTACAGTGATACCGCGCGTGGCGACTTCCCGAGCGACGGTCTTGGTAAATCCGATGATCCCCGCCTTCGATGCAGCGTAGAGTGCCTGGCCTACGTTACCCATCTGCGCCACCACCGACGAAAGATTAATGATTCGACCGTAACGCCGGCCGATCATGTAGCGAGAAACGATCTTGGTGCAGAGAATCGTGCCTTTGAGATTGGTGCCGATGACCTGGTCCCAATCCGCCGGCTTCATCCGTATCAAGAGATTATCCGCGGTTACGCCGGCATTGTTGACGAGAATATCAATTTTTTCGTGGCCGTCAACGATTTTCTTTGCCGCTGCTTCGACCTGCGCCTCTTCCGAGATGTCGAACCGGCAGAGCTCTCCCCGCCCTCCCAGAGCTAGAAGCGCAGTTAGCGCTTCTTCAGCCGCTTCCTGGTTGCCGCGGTAATTGACGATAACGTAGGCGCCCGCCTGTCCGAGCGCCAAGGCAATCGCCCGACCGATACCTCGGCTTGCTCCGGTGACTAATGCAACTTGACCCTCTAAACCCATGGAATTACGCTGCCGCTATTTTTGCGATATCCGCCGGCACCTCGAAGTTTTCAACCTCCAGCGTCGGCAGGATGCGCTTGATCAGTCCTTTCAGAACTTTGCCTGGTCCGATTTCGATCGCGCGATGGCAGCCCAGAGCGCCGAGCTTTTGCACCGATTCCTCCCAGCGCACCGGACGAACAGCTTGCTCGACTAACAGTGATTTGACACGGCCAGCATCGAAATTCACATCGGCTTCGACGTTGGTGACGACACCGATAGTAAACGGCTGGACGGCGATTTTGCCGAGAATCTCTTTCAGCCCGTCCGCAGCAGGCTGCATGAGCCGGCAGTGAAACGGTGCGCTCACCGGCAACTCGAAAACACGCTTGGCGCCACGTTCCTTGGCCAAAGCCATGGCCCGCGCAACGGCGAGTTTGGCGCCGGCAATCACGACTTGTCCGGCGCCATTAAAATTAGCCGGGGATACGATATCGCCATGGGAAGCTTCGTCACAGAGCATTCGCACGGCGTCCATTTCCAGGCCGAGCACCACGGCCATGGCGCCTGTACCCGCAGGCACCGCCCGTTGCATCAGACGCCCGCGTTCGTGCACGACCCGTACCGCATCGCGAAACTCAAGCGCTCCCACGGCGACGAGCGCGCTGTATTCGCCGAGGCTGTGACCCGCAACGTAGTCCGGCCGCAGCGCTGTTTTCGCCTCGAGCACGCGCAAAGCCGCGATCGACGCCGTGAGAATGGCAGGTTGAGTGTTTTCGGTGAGCTTGAGATCGGCTTCCGGCCCGCCGAAACAGAGTTCGGTGAGACCAAAGCCAAGGGCGTCGTCAGCCTGGGCAAAAACCTCCATGGCGCAGGGAAATTGAGCGCAAAGTTCCTTGCCCATGCCGACAACCTGCGAGCCTTGACCGGGAAATACAAATGCCGTCCGATCGGTCGTCATTCCTTTCTCTGATCCTCGGCTTCGCTTGCGGTTTCGGCCTTTTCACCCAGCGACTCAATTTTCGATTTGAAGCGCTCCCATAACTTTCTCGGCAGTCCCTCTTTTTTGATCCCCGCAGCGCTGTCGATTTCGCTCAGCGACTCGGCGATATGACGATTGATCTCCTGGTCGACGGCATCGCGCGCCGCACGAATGGCATTTTTAATTGCCCGCGGATTGGAGCCGCCGTGGGCGATGATCGCCACGCCGTCGAGTCCAATCAGGGGAGCCCCGCCGTACTCGGCGTAGTCCAAGCGGCGGTAGGCTTCCGCTAAAGATTTGCGGCTAAGCAAATATCCCAAGCGGCTGGGTATATTTTTCTGAAAGGCGCTCTTGAGAACTTCACCGGCAAAGCTCGCCACTCCTTCCATCGACTTGAGCGCAATATTACCGGTGAAACCGTCACACACCACTACGTCGACCTTGTCGTTGAAAATATCCCGGCCTTCGACGTACCCGACGTAGTTAAGCGGCGTGGCTGCGAGCTGTTCGCTCGCCGCACGGGTGAGATCATTGCCTTTACCATCCTCCTCGCCGTTGCTCAGCACGCCCACTCTCGGCTTCGGCACACCCAGTACCCGATCGGCATAAATCGAACCCATGAGCCCAAACTGCACCAGGTGGCGCGGCTTGCAGTCGACATTGGCGCCGGCATCGACGATCACCGTGCCCTTGCCCATGCTCGGCACAACCACAAGGATCGCCGGGCGCGCGACGCGCGCAAGCGTGCCCATGACGAACATGCCAACCGCCATCATGGCGCCCGAGTTGCCGGCGCTGACAACAGCATCGACTTCGCCGCGCCGCATCATTTCGAAGGCGATGGTGATGGAGGAATTTCTTTTGCGCAGTGCCGAACTCGGGGACTCGTGCATCGGCACGACCTGTGCCGCGTGCACAATCTCAATTTCCGGCGCGTTACGATGCTTCGCCAGCTCAAGCGCGACCGCTTCTCGGTCGCCCACAAGCACAATCTCGGCGGCGAAATCCTCAACGGCAAGCAAGGCGCCATCGATAACAGCCTGAGGGGCATGGTCTCCGCCCATCGCATCGATGGCGATTTTCGGCATAGCTATGGATTTCGGCAGGCTGATTAACTTTTCTGAGTTTGAATGACCGCACGGCCGCGGTAAAAGCCGCAATGAGCGCAGGCTCGGTGGGGCAACACGGTTTCTCCGCAATTGGAACAACTGCTCCACTGCGGCTTGGTCAAGTGGTCGTGCGACCGCCTTTGGTTTTTGACTCGCTTCGAAGTTCTTCGCTTCGGTACTGGCATGGGTTAATCCTGTTCTTTCTCCGCGTTCCTCGCTGCGGCAATTCGATTTATTATGACCTTTTGCTGTTACTTGCGGCCGACTTTAAGGGTGCGGAATATCGCCATTCGGGGATCGCCGCTTTCCGTGGAGCAAGCGCAAGATTCGCGATTGAAGTTTACACCGCACTTCGCACACAATCCCCGGCAATCATCGCCGCATAGAGGTCTGGTCGGCAGCGCCAGCATCACTTGTTCTGCGATGAGCGGCGCCAGCTCGATCTCGTCCGTCGAGTAATAGCTCAAAACCAGTTCGGCGCCGTGCAACTCCTCCGCCCCGCGCTCGGACTTGGCCGGCTCCGGAGACAATACAAAAGCAAAAGCCTTGTCCAAAGTAAAGCTGTAATTTTCCAAGCACCGGCCGCAATAGCCGGTAAATTCACCGCGAAAATTGCCGTTGAAAAATATATCCGCGCCGGACCGATAATAGATTAGATCCACCGCCAGGACGGGCGGAAAGTCGAAATCCGGGTTCGTGTTCCGGCGATAAAGTTCGTTCAGTTCCTCAATATTCTCGGAGAATCTTATCTCTTTAGGGGATTGAGGAATCTCATCTACGGGGATTTTCATCACCAGTCGCGCGGGACATAAAGTAAATTGAATATAGACAATTCGCTTCCATTGTCAAGTTTACCGCGCCCATGGACTTGCGAAAAGATCATGATTTATTAGTTACTTCCAGGCGAAATCGAGCGCGAATCCAGAGCCGTCCCGGGTCGTGCAAGGCCTCGGCGTCGAGCCACTGCGCCTTGAGAAGTCGCAGCGTTTTTGTTAACCCTTTTTTGTTCGAGTCATGAATTTCCCCATCATTTTAAGAGATCTGTGGCAGGGCAAGCGGTTCAATTCGTTCAATCGAGAGCTGCGCGAGGTTTTTGACACAAGAGTCTACAAGGTCGGTTTGCGGCTGGATTTCACCTGTCCCAATCGCGACGGCACCGTCGCCGTCGGCGGGTGCATCTATTGCAACAACTCGAGCCACACGCCGAAAGATTACCGCCCGCGCACATCGGTAACCGAGCAATTGGAAAAGGGCGCGCAAGCCATCCAAAAACGCCACAAAGCGAAACAATTCATCGCTTACTTTCAAAGCTACACGAACACCTACGAGGCCACCTCGAAGTTGGAAAAACTGTATCGCGAAGCGTTGGATTTTCCCGGGGTTGTCGGGCTCGCGATCGCAACACGCCCAGACTGCTTACCCGACGCTACGCTCGATTTGATCGGCGCGTTGTCAAAGCACACGTACCTTTGGCTCGAACTGGGACTGGAGTCGATGTATGACCGGACGCTCGCGTGGGCCAACCGCGGCCACGACCTGAGCGCCTATGTGGACGCGGTCATGCGCGCAAAACAGCGGGACTTGCGCCTCTGTACGCATCTTATTCTCGGATTTCCCGGCGAGAGCCGCGCAGAAATTTTAGCGACTTCTCAGCTCCTCAACCGCCTCGAAATCGACGGCGTCAAGCTTCATAACCTCCACGTCATCAGGGACACCGTGCTGGAGAAGCTCTATCAACAAGGACAGGTTCCGCTTTATAGCCGTGAGGAATACGTTAGCCTGGTGGTCGATTTTCTCGAACAGCTGCATCCACGCATCATCGTGCACAGGCTCACCGGCGAAACCTATCGTGCGATCACGGTGGCGCCGGATTGGTCCATCGACAAGATTGGCGTCCACAATCGCATTTACAAAGAGTTGGAAAGCCGGGACACCTGGCAAGGGCGATTATTTTCACGCGAGGATCAGCAAAACTCCTGGAGGGATCACTTTACCAGTCCTGAAGGAGTGGCAGCGTGAACGCGCATATCGGTTTGATTCACACCATTCTGCCCGCGACGGTGGATCTCAGTGTTACGATCCCGGAAAGCCATCCTTCCGCGCGCAATCTGGGTTCCGAACGCGCCGGTTCCGGTACCATCGTCGATCCGGATGGCTACATTCTTACCGTCCACTACGTCACCATCGGCGCCTCGGCGATAACGGTCACGCTCCCCGACGGGGAACAGTATCCGGGGCGGGTGGCGGCACAGGATCAAGAGACCGGCCTCTCGTTAGTGAAAATACCGGCGCACGATTTGCCCTGCCTCAAGTTGGCGGAGCCCGATTCGGCCGCCCTTGGCCAACCGGTGGTCATGATCGCCAGCAGCGGTCAGACCGGGCGGCGCGTCAGCGGCGGATATGTTTCCTCGCTTGAAAGCTATGACGGCCAATGGGAGTACATGATCGACAGGACGATCCGCGTCACCACTTTCAATCCGGGTTTTGGCGGCGGCGCGCTCGCTAATTTTCGCGGCGAATTGCTCGGCGTGATTTCGCTCAATTTAAATGAGGTCGGGAAATTCTCCCTGGCTATTCCGATCGATTATTATCGAGCCTACGAGCGCGAATTGAAACAATACGGCCAGGTGCGCAGTCGCCCGCAGCGCCCATGGCTCGGCATTTATCCGCAAGTGATGGCTGGCCATGTGGTGATCGGCGGCGTAGTTCCGCACGGGCCGGCGGCAAAATCCGGCCTTCAACAAGGGGATATTGTTCTGACGGTGGGCAAAACAGAAATCCGCACTCGCCGGGAGTTTTACCAGGAAATGTGGAAGAAGCGTCCGGGAGAACGGATCTCGTTAAGAATCCTACGGGAAGATCAATCGTTTGATTTGGATATCGTCGGCGGCGATCGCGCCGACCGCTACCGTACCTAGTCGTCGCCTCCGACTTTTTGAATCTTGCCTTTTCCGATCACCTTAATGGCGATCGCCGGCGTATAGGCATCGGGCTCATAGTTAATCTTGGCCTGATCGGTCGTCTCCAGGTCGCGCAGCTTGACATTGGCGCCGCCCTTTTCAATTTTGGTCTTGTCGTCCACGCCGACCACTTCCTCACGCACCTTGCCCTTGCGCTCCATTTGAAAGGTAATCGTCCTCTGCCCCACGGCGCTGATCACGCCATCGACTTCGACGGCCTTGGTTTTGCCCGCCTTCGCTGATGCCGTCTTAGCCGCCTCGGCTTTAGCCGCCGCTGGCGGCGGCGCGGCCGGCGCAGCCGGTTTTGGCGCCGGCTTGTCTTGTACCGTGCCGCAGGCAACCACGAGCGCGCTTGCCACAAGCAAACCAACCGGCAAGGCCGCATATTTTGCTAAACTGTTCATTCCTGTCCTCCTTGGGTACGCAATGATTTCCTCACCAGTGTTCTAAATCCGGCCAAAGCGTAAAAAATATTTTACCAGCTTAAATCATAATTGACTTTCGCTTGTCAAGGCGACGACGGCGAACGAGATGTGCTGTCGTAGGCAATGCTCATCCGTGTGCATGAGCGTTTTTCTTCCGAAGGGATTAAGGCCGGCACCTGTCTTGCCCTGAGCATCGCGGAAAAAAGGTGCCGATCACTGTGGTCATTGCGAGAAGGGCCAATTCTGGCACTTTACATCCGCCACAGTAAGCGTTTAAAATTCGCGCATGAATGTCAACAAACAAAATGTTTTAAGAGCATCCTTGCTTATCTTGATTGGATTTGTCACCGGACTCGGCTCGGCGGATTCTCTCGGCAAAGCATTCCGGTCACCCTGGTTTCGATTTGGAGATTCACAGGCCATCGGCGAGTACCTCCAATCGCACCCGGTTCGAAAATTGCAACTCGGCGCCGGCGGCAATGATGCGCCGGGTTGGCTAAATACCGATATCGAACCCAACAAAAAAGAGATTTATCTCGACGCCACGGCTCGCTATCCTTTTGCCGATGGATCCTTTCAATATGTTTTCAGCGAGCACATGATCGAGCATGTGCCATGGGAAGCTGGAGTCTTGATGCTGCGAGAGTGTTATCGGGTTCTGGCCAAAGGGGGAAAAATACGCATCGTCACGCCGAACCTCGCAAAGTTCATTCAGTTATTAGATGGCCATCCCGATGCCGATGCACAGCAGTTCATCGATGCAAAAGTGCGCTTCAATGGCGGTCCGATTACTCCCATACCGGGCGCTTACATTCTTAACCGCCAGGTCCGCGAATACGGCCATCAGTTCCTCTATGACCCACCCACCCTTCGGAAGACTCTCGAATTGGCCGGATTCAAGCAGATCGTTCAATTCGAAGTTACAGAAAAAACCGATCCCGTGTTTCAAGAGGTGGAATTGCGTACGCGCCATCCAAACCCCGATATGAAATTGATCAATAATTGGGAAGCGATGGCTTTTGAGGCAGTGCGTTAAGCCTCTTGCGAGCCGCAGTGGGCAATTGCGCTGAGACTCCAAAGAAAACACACTGAAAGCATCCATGAGCCCCGCGCAGGCGAAGATCACGAACGTCACTTCCTATCGCGTGATCTACGGCGACACGGACCGGATGGGCGTGGTTTATTACGCGAATTATCTGCGCTGGTTCGAAAGAGGCCGGTCGGAATTTCTCCGCCAGATCGGTTTGCCCTATGCGACGATCGAGGACCAGGGGTTTAATTTCCCTGTGGTGGAAGTGTCGTGCCGCTACGCTCGATCGGCGCGCTACGACGAGGTCATTCAGATCGAGACCGAGTTGGTTGAACTCGGCCGCGCCTCTCTCTCGTTCGGCTATCGGATCGTGCGGGAAGCGGATAGTTGTTTTTTGGCGAGCGGATCAACCAAACATGCCTGTGTCGACCGCAACGGCCGCGTCACTCGAATGCCAACATTTTTAGAGGAGGCAATCCACGCCGCTCGCTAGCGGAGCAATTTTTTCATCGGGAGTTCGCAAGACCCATTATCGCTTCCATCGCATATCGAGTCCCACCGCGGCCACTTCCGCGTGAGCCAAATGCCAACGACTAAGCCGGAGATTAATCGGGGAGTGAACCCTGCGCCTTTTCGGCGATCGTGCGCAGCGCCTCGACGATCTCGCTGAGAACCTCACTCTCGCTTTCAATGCGCCGGCGCCGCACCAACGCGTCGATCGCTTGCCGCGAACCGATTTGCCCGAGCGCCCACGCCACATGTCCTCGCACAAGGGCTTCCTCGTCATCGAGTGCCTGAATGAGAGCCGGAATCGCTTCCACGCTTTTGCTGTTGCCGAGCGCGACGGCGACGTTGCGCAAAAAGCCGCGCCGCTTGGCGCGCAGGATCGGACTGCCTTTGAAACGCCGGCGAAATGCGTCACGGTCAAGGGCCAGCAGCGGGATCAACTCCGGAGCATACAGGCCTGTTCTCGGCTGGTAGGCGGTTTCCGCCGTCGGCGCCGCTTTCACATTGAATGGACAAACTTCCTGGCAGATGTCGCAGCCGAAAATATGGTTGCCGATCAACGGCCTGAGATGACGCGGCATCCACCCCTTGAGCTCGATGGTCAGATAGGAAATACAGCGGCGCGCGTCGAGAACATAGGGGCCGACAAACGCGCCGGTGGGGCACGCCTTGAGGCAGAGATCGCACCGGCCGCAACGATCGCGCGTCGGTCTATCGTAGACAAGCGGCAGGTCAAGGAAGAGTTCGCCGAGAAAAAACCACGAGCCTTTTTGGGGCGAGATCAGATGCGTATTCTTGCCGATCCAACCGAGTCCGGCCACGCCGGCCCAATCTCTTTCCAAAACCGGACCGGAATCGACGAAAGCCCGGCCCTGCACCGGCGCCGGATGAAGCTTTTTTATGCCGTCGAGCAGCCTTTCGAGCTTGCGCAGCATCACGTCATGATAGTCATCGCCCCAAGCGTA
>CAMLCX010000119.1 GCA_946478635.1 uncultured Pseudomonadota bacterium | reverse complement strand
GGAGTTTTTCTCCGGATCCTTAATCATGGTGGACGGCGCGGTTTGCACGATATAGCGATTGGCGTGATCGAGCGCCGACCAGATCGATTCCAGAGCGCGATGGAATTGCAGGTCCGCCATGTGGACCTTAAGATCGTTTTCAGCCAGTGCAAATTTATCGCGCAACTCCAAATCTTCAGCCGGCCAGCGGGCACCGAGCGGCTGCACGATACCGGCGAAATATTTCTGCTGCATCGCCAATACCCGGCTCACCAGGTTGCCGAGATTATTGGCAAGGTCGGCGTTAATCCGGGTAATGAACGCTTCCTCGGAAAATTTCGCGTCCTGTCCGAAAGCCATTTCGCGCAGCAGAAAATAGCGAAAAGCATCCATGCCGAAGCGCGCTTTCATTTCGAGCGGGCGGATGACATTTCCCAGGCTCTTCGACATCTTACCGGAGTCCATGATCCAGTAACCGTGCACATTCAGGTGATCGTAAAGCGGCAAGCCCGCGGCCATCAGCATGGTCGGCCAAAAGATTGCGTGCGGCTTGAGGATATCCTTGGCAATCAGGTGATTGGCTTTGGGCCAAAGAGACGAAAGGGCGTCGCCGCCCCGGTGTTCCAGAGCGCTCACGTAATTGAGCAAGGCGTCAAACCAAACATAGGTGACGTAATTGGCATCGAACGGCAGCGGGATGCCCCATTGCAAACGGCTCATCGGCCTTGAAATACAGAGATCTTCGAGAGGCTCTCTCAAAAACGCCAGTACTTCGGTGCGGTAGCGCTCGGGACGAATGAGGTCCGGCTTGTCCCCGATCGTCTTGATCAAGCGATCCTGATACTTGCTCATGCGAAAGAAGTAATTCTTTTCGCTGATGTAGTCCGGCGCCGTTTGGTGGTCCGGACATTTTCCATCGATCAATTCTTTCTCGGTATAAAAGCGTTCACAGCCGTAGCAGTAAAAACCGCCGTATTCACCGAAGTAGATATCGCCGGAGTCGTAAATCTTCTGCAGCACCTTTTGCACGAATTCTTTGTGGTAGTTGTCGGTGGTGCGAATGAAATGATCGTAGGCGATGCCGCAGGCATCCCAGGTCGAGCGAAACAGCGCGCTGATCCGGTCGGCGTAATCCTTGGGGCTGGAGTTCTGGGTCGCAGCCGCCTGCGCGATTTTATCCCCGTGCTCATCGGTACCCGTGAGCAGAAAAGCCTCATAGCCGATGGACTGCCAATAACGTTTGAGCGTATCGGCCACAACGGTCGTGTACGTGTGGCCCAAATGCGGCTCGGCATTGACGTAATAAAGCGGCGTGGTGATATAAATTTTTTCCATCAACGCGCCTCGACGACGCCAAGGAACAATCTCTCCAACACCATGCGGCGATTCAAGTTGCGTTGAATGCCCGCGCTGGCTCCGGCAACCCCAGCCAGCGCGGCGAGCGCGCGCTCCGTGCTACAGACGACGGCGGACTGTTTGATTTGCGCCATCATATCCAGATTCACGATCTCATCGGATTTCTGCGTCACGCCGTGGATCAACACATCGCGGTACCAACTTTCCGCCCACTTGAGAAATTCCAGCGCGTCTTCGCGACTGCTCGCAAGCGCCTCTGCAGCCGTCATCGCCCCCTGGTAATCTCCATCGTGTAAAGCACTCAAGATGCCGATCCAAGCGCTTCGTTTCTCCATCAGGGCTGCTTGGTCCAGGCTCGCCGCAATGCCGATGCTTCCCATGCTCATGGCCGCCAGAAACTCGGCGTCCTTCGCGGCGATATTTTGCATCGTTCGTAGAAACACCGCGACTTCCTGGCGCGGCAGCGGAGCGAAGGAAAGCCGCAAGCAACGCGACCGCAGCGTCGGCAGCAGCCCGCCCGCGTTCGGGGTGATAAGCAGGATAAGCGAGTTTTCAGGCGGCTCTTCCAGCGTCTTTAGCAGCGCATTCTGCGCCGACGGGTTCATCCACGCGGCCGGATCGATGATCGCGATCTTGTGCTTTCCGCCGAAAGATCGGAAGCGCAATTCCCGCTCGATCTCGCGGACCTGATGAATGCTGATTTCTTTTTTACCGGCCAGCGGTTGCACGACGCGCACGTCGGCGTGATTACCGTCGATGATGCTGGCGCAGTTGGCGCACCGGCCACAGTAATCCCCCATCGATTCCGAACAATGAATCGCCTTCGCCAGCGCCATGGCAATCGTTCGTTTGCCCACTCCATCGGGGCCGACCAGGAGATAGGCATGATGCAGCCGTTGATTCGCCAGCGCCGCGCGTAACGAGTCCAGCTGTTTTGTATGACCTATGATTTCGGCAAACCCCATCAAACCAGCTCCCGGTCGATGATCGCGCGGATTTGCTGCGCGATCTCCGCAACCGAGCGCGACGCATCGATGATGCGAAATCGCCCAGGTTCGGCGCGCGCCAGCTCAAGAAAACCCGCTCGGACTTTTTCATGAAATTCGAGTTTTTCGCGCTCGAAGCGGTCTTCTTGCGGGCGATCTGCCGATTGCACGCTACGGCGGGCCGCCCGCGCAAGACCTATGGTTACCGGACAATCCAATAAAAAAGTCAAATCGGGGCGCACCGCCCCGCTCGCCGTATCGTTCAGCTGGCGTAACCAGCTCACGTCGATGCCCCTGCCGTAGCCTTGATACGCGAGGGTCGAATCGGTAAACCGATCGCACAAGACGATCTTGTCGGACTGCAGCGCCGGTATGATAATCTCATTGACATGCTGAGCGCGGTCGGCCAAATACAAAAAAAGTTCGGTCGACGCGGCGATCTTAGTCGCGCCCGCCTCGAGCAAGACTTTGCGGATCATTTTGCCGAGCGCCGTGCCACCCGGCTCGCGAGTTACGATATAGGAACGGTTGCGCTCACCCAGATAATTAGCGACCTCTTTGATCTGCGTGGTTTTTCCGGTGCCGTCGCCACCCTCGAAAGTGATAAACCGAACCATCAATAAACAATGAAGAAATCCGAATACAGATGCAAATCGGAAAAGAGGAATTGCGGCTGTGGAGGAAGGGCTCGAGTGGCGGATCCGCTGCGCTTTGCGCTCAGGCTTTGCCTTCGCCCAGGAGAAGATTGATGCCGTTGACTAACTGCGTGCTGGTGAACGGCTTGGTAATGTAATAATCCGCACCCAGCTTGTAGCCGCCGAGAACGTCTTCATATTGGACCTTGGCTGTCAGCAGGATCACGGGGATGGTTGCCGTTTCGGTTTTCCCCTTGAGTCGGGTAAGCACTTCGAGCCCGTCCATCTCGGGCATCATAATATCCAATATGATGAGGTCGGGTTTTTGGTTCGGCAGCAAGCTCAGCAGCTCGGGACCGCTGCAGGCGCTAAAGACAGTATAGCCACGTCCTTCCAAAATGGTCTTGACGATAGTGATGATATCGGGGTTATCGTCAACCACCATGATGGTCTTCTTTGTATCCATGCTTGCTCCCTCTAGCACCCTATCCGTGATCATTGTCATCCTCTCCTCAAGAAACGAGCGGGATGCTCTTAACACGGCTGTGAACCCAGCGATCGGAACCCGTCACGTGGTTATTTTGGGTTTCCAAAGCTTTGTAGATTCGTAATTTAGCATCTTGCGGGTCTGTTGTAAATTGAAGTTTCCACCAGCCAGGCCTACGGTGTCACGACCCGCCAGTAATCCTGTACAATCATCGAAGGTAGCGATTGATAAGCACTATTTAAGCTTTCTGTGGGAATAAGTAAGCTTGATCGGGCCAGCGCCTGGCGGCTGAAGAGAATGCGAATAGCGCCTTCCATATCCAAAATCTTCCTCGTTGTTACCGGATTCCCGGTTTCGTTGACGAGCGCGGCGCCGAGCAATTCCTTAGTGCTCGAGCCAGTCGACTTGAGACTCACGTCGTTCCCCGTCACGAGAACCAACCCCTCCCAGCGAATTGTCCCGCTCAAAATCAGATCTGCGTTCCGCACAACCAGAATCCCCACACCGGAAAAACTTCCTGCCAACGTCACTGCATCGCCTAAATCAGATAACCCGTCGACGCAGTGCAGCTGGGGTGATGTCCGATTGCCCCAGGCTTGATTTTCAATAGTTAAAGATCCGCTCGGCGGCAGCGCATGGACGCTACCCGCAGCGCAGAGATCATTGGCCAATTGGCTAACCGACGCTGCATCCAGATAATTGGAAATAGCGACCGCCGGAGTTTCCGCGCTGCTGTCGAGAACACCCGGCCGCGCATCAACCGCCTGCGTGACCAGACCTTCCACGCGCTGGTCCGGCGTGGATATAGAATTTCGTGATTTTGCTCCGGGCACGGGGTTACCCGTTGTCGCATCGTGATCGGCTCCTGAAATAAATATTTCATCCGCGCTAAGATTGACTGCCGCGCCGTTTCCCCTGAGCCCAACGGCCGCGTCCGCCAGATCGTAGGACTTCGTGAGTTGCGCCTGGAGAACATGCTGCGCGCCGCGGCTGGCTCCAGTGGAGCGCAAAATGATTCGCGCCGCGAGCGGTCCGGTCACGGTAGGAGTCAGGAATGAAACGGCAAATTCGCCTGCCGAAAATGTTTTCGACCGGCTTTCCGGCATCGGCGGAAAAGCGACGCTGCGGGCAATTTCGCTCTTGCCCCACTCCATTCCGGCCACCGAGACATAGAAGGCTTCGGTGGCGCCGCGGAGGTTGGCCAGAACCCGGTAATCGTTTTGCATCATGACATTTGCGCCGATGCCCACCGCCACGAGCACCGAAAGAATCGCCAGGGCACTCATCAGCACCATCCCGCGCTCTGTGTGTTTGCCAATGTTGATCATGGCCGACGCTACTTTAATTACGAAATTCGACGCTACTCGAGACGGCCGACGCAAGCTGGCCGCCGGCTCGCGGGTCAGGATTGGTCACCCGAACGGCAAACTCGATCCTGACTCGCTTGATGGCGTTGAGGGCAGGCGTCGGACCGAGATCGGTACCGTTGACGTCGAGGAAGCTAAAAATTTTCCCCGCCGTTGTCGGCACGACGTTCGCCACCAGGCAATCCCCGTTGCGCCTGATGATGTTCGGCCCGGCACAGGTCGAAGTCGGTCCGGTCAGCTCATAGCGAATATTTTCCCGCGGATCGGTGTCGGCGCAGTTGCCGTTACCGTTGAGGTCCATCTGCACGTGAATCATCGCCGGGCTTGCCGCGTAGACCCGATTACAGACGGGGTCGGCGTCATTGTTGGGATCGTCCAAACCGCCTGTTTCAGGCGGCGCGCTGCCCGTGCCCCATGAGCCGGCATTTTTCAGATCCAGAATCATGATATCCAAGGCTCCGCGGGCATCCTCGAGAGTCGCCGATTTGACCTCGATCTTGAGCGATTGATAAAGTTCCGAGCGAAAATAAGTATAGAGAGAAAGGATCATTGACGCGCCGATCAGTAGCGACGCCATCTGTTCGATCAAGGTCGCGCCGCGCGCGTTTAAGATTGCGCCGGCCATGGTTACTCCCCGACAAAGATGAGCGT
Organism: uncultured Pseudomonadota bacterium; assembly: GCA_946478635.1. The sequence goes on along the minus strand of CAMLCX010000119.1, from coordinate 5,939 downwards.
CGCCAGCCTGACTTCATGAGATTCGTGATCGCGCCACGAAACGATGACCTCGGCCTGCTTGAGGTCTGCCGCGAGAGGTGAATTGGCGATCTTCCAACAGCGCTCGAAGATTCCCGCCACGCCACCCTTTGGCGAAAGACCGTGATCGCCGCCGCCGGGGCACACATCGACATCCGTCGCGGGCCGGCGTGCCTGCAATTCTTCGATCTTGTCGTGCGCCAGATGAATCGCCACAGTCGAGTTGTCATTGATAACCTGCCGGCGAATGAGTTGGACGCTACCCAGAGAGTAGGTCATCACGGCCACGACGATAATATTCATGGCGACTAGGATCTCATTGAAAGTGAAGCCGTCCTCTCTTGCAAATCTCATGGGACTGATATCCGTTCGATCAGCAATCGTCCGCACAGCTGCTCGGAGTGCAGGTTCTCACCCTGCCGGTCGCGCTGACCACGACTTGCCTGCACGAACCATTTTCGTTTCGCAATCGCACTCGGTTTCCCCCGGCAGTTCCCCTGGGCGAGAAGGAAATGGAGCCGGTTTTCGTGATGATCGTTCCCTGCGGCAACGGCTTTTTCTGCAAGGGAATCGAATCCCGATAAATCGTATACTCGCTGGCATCCTGAAGGTAAATGAATTGAAAGCCGATATTTTCCGCCGCGGCGCGCATCTTGATGCTGTGCAGTTCGGATTGGATTTGGCGAAGGGAATTGTTGAGAGTGTAGTTCGGGATCAGACTGCGCCAGTTAGGCAAAGCGATGGCCGCGACAATTCCCATCACGGCAACCGTCGCGAGCAGCTCAAGGGTGGAGAAGGCTTTTTTCTCGAGCGAGATTTTCATGACTCCCTCCGAGACTCGCGGAAAATACTGCCGCAGATGGATGCCTGTCAAGGATAAACAAGATGCAAAACTTAAATTTTGCGCCGGACGAAAACGATGGTAAAATGCGATTATATTTGGCAGAGACGATCAATGCGTAGGATAGCGGTGGGCGGACTGGTCGCCGTGATGCTCGGTAGCGGAGTCAGCGTGGCTGATTCCGCCTACGTTATCAAGCTCAAGAACGGTAACGAGTATGTCACCGATCGTTATTGGCACGACGGTGCCCAGGTCCTGTTCGATACCTACGGCGGGGTGTTTGGGGTTGATCGCAATTTCGTCTTGAAAATTGAAAAGTCGGATAAGCTGGTTCGGCTGGCGATCACCGCCGCTCCCGATCCATCGGATATGCCTGAAGCAATTTCCAAGCAGAGCGGCGATGATGAATTAACGAAAGAAGCGCCGGCCGTGGGAGCAAAAGCGCCGGCCAAGAAAGACGAAAACGACCCTGTTTACAAAGAATTTGACGCTCTTAAAGCCCAGGCCGGCGAATTGACTGCCATGTTAACCGGCGAATTGGACGTCTACCTGAAGAAAGTCGCCGCCTTGATCGCGAAAATCCGCAGCGAGCGAAAAGTCAATCAGTATCTGCGCGAGTACAGCGAGTTGAGCGCGATGGCCAATGACGCCGAGGCGGCGCTCAAATCGCGCCGCTAAAAATTCTGTTTCCAGCTGGTGACTTTCAGCGGCGCCTGGGCCGTGGCTTTTTTGACGTAGCAGCTGTTATAAGTAATGTTGTTGGACCCATTGAGGGAAATATCCGTCACCGTCGAGGTACCACTCAAAAGCTGACCTGCAATATTGACCGCATTGGGCCCGCCGCCGCCATTCAAATTTACCGCTCCGGTGGCCAGGATGATACCGTTCCAATTAAATCCTCCGCCCAATTCCAGGTCACCATCCACAAGCAGAATACCCCAACCCGTCATGTTGTTTAGCTTGAGCCCGTTGACGTTAACTGGGCTGCTGGTGTTCGAATAAATTATTTTATAGTCGGACGAGCTGCCGTAGGTCTGGTTATTCGTGTCAGCGGTCAGCGTTACAGTGGCCGCGGCTTTTAGCTGACTAATCATTCCGGCGATATCGAGATCGAGATTTCCGTACTCGACTGGCGTGGCAGGATTGCCGCTAAGCGATGGGCTCCCGTTGGGATTCCAGTCTCCCTTCGCGTAGATCGACCCAAGGTTCGTGCCGCCGCTACACTGGTCATTGCCGGTGACGCTCAAGCTGCTGCCATTGCCCGTCACATCGCCCTTGGTATAAATCACCGAGGGGCTCGACACCATGGGGAATACTTGGACCACCGTCTGCACGATGGCTTTGGAATTGTTCGGTCCCGTCGCGATCGAGGTTAGAAGCGCTCGCTTATTTGCGTCCGTAGTGCTCAGCCAGCCGTTGGAATCGTTGCTATCGTTGGTCATATACACGACGTAAGAGACGGTCGAAGTCCCGACAGTCATGCTGGCGCTGCTGGTATTGCCGGTAATCACATTAAGATCGTCGGTGGTCGACAACGGGTCGTTCAATTGCCCGTTCGACCCCACGCGTGCAGCCAACTCCTCGCTTAACAACTCGGGGTTTGTGCTTGTCGCGTTGGCTTGCCTGAGGATTTCCCGGGCCCGTTCCACGCCCGCCATCGCCACCTGCAGAGCCATTTGATTCGTCTTGAAGTTGCCGCCGACTTTCACATTGGTCGAAGCGAGCAGGAACGCCGTCGCTCCGACCAGGATCAACGCCGACAGCAGCGTGAGAGCCGCGATGACAATAAAGCCCTTTTGGTTCTTCAGTGTTCCAGTGCGTCTCCGGTGCCTCAAAATTTGGAAGAAATTCATACGTAGGGACTCCTCGTTACACGGATAGATTTGGCGGCGTAATATCAGCGCTCAATTGATACGTGCGGTAGCCGCCATTGCTCGTAAAGCTAGGGTCTGGTTTGGCTGTTCTCGCCGTGATGCTAATGGAAATCTTTCGGATGTTTCCGCTATTCGCCGACGAAGTCACCGCGCTGCCGTTGGCGTCATAGTAATTGAACGTGAAGGCGGTGATGTTATCCGCGACAATTTCCGCGGTGCCGCTGGAGCCGAGTTTCCGAGTGATGTACCGATTCGTGGCGTCATGGGCATAGATGATGTCCTCGACGCTGCCGCTCGATGTATCGATTGCCCCATTCCCGTTCAAATCTGCTTTGACTTCCAACTGGGAGGCGCTGTAGGTCACGCCGTAGGCGCTTGAAAAGGCCGATGTTCCCGCCGGGTTGTATTTTGCCATCTGGATTTCCCGAACCATTAGATCCAACGCGGCGCGGACGTTTTGCTCCATCTGAGCGACCTGTTCCTCGGCGTTGTTCTGTCTCGTCTGCGCCGTGAAAGTACCCGCGACTGAGGCGATCACCGCCAAGCCGATGGCCATGGATACCAATAGCTCGATGAGCGTGAAGCCGGCAGTGTTTTTGAATTTTGCCATGGACATTTCGACGCCGGTCATGAAGCGGCCAAGACAGTTACCAAAGTAATCGATTTCGTTCCCGACCCGCCTTCAGACCAGGTCACGACGACGGTAAGAGTCCTTATGTTTGTTGAATCAGGCACCGTGGGAGCAACCGTTAAGGTCCGCGCGAAGGTAACCCCGCCTTGGATAACGTTGGTGCTGCCCGATAGACAACCGCTCGTGCCGGCGCCCGCATTCGTATAGCCAACCCGCCGATTCTCCTCAAGGCAGGATTGAGCAAGCGCCGTGGCGGTGGTGATGTTTTTACTCGCCAGGTTTCCGCGCACCACTCCGGTCGTTAACGCAGCCGTGCCCAACAAACCGATCGTCAGAAGAACGATGGAGATAAAGATCTCGATCAGGGTAAACCCCTGCTGATCCCTGGCAATTCGCCAAATCTGACTTTTTGAAAAAACCGCCATTAGCTGATACTCGCCGTACCGGTAATTCTCACTGTTACGGTTTTAGTTCCACCCGGGTTGGTCAATGTAATCGTGGGCGCAACACTCGCCGTTCCCCTGGAGGAAAACGTGATGGTGGACGCCGAAGACGTTAGCGTCACATCGGAGTACTCGGTTTGAATGTTCACCGTTTTGGCTGTTGAGCCCGTAATCAACATCGTTTGGTTGGTCGGAAAGGTCACCACATACGAGGTGTTGTCATTGACAGCTTTGGAGCGCGCCCACATCAGCTCGCTGTAAACCTGACGCGCGGCGCCGTTGAGACGATTCATCGGCCGGAAGGCGAGAAATTGCGGAACGGCGACCACCGCGAGAATTCCAAATACAGCCGCGGCGACCAGGATTTCGCCGAGACTAAATCCGCGTTGATCCGTGAGAAGGGCGCGCCCCTTGCGGTTAGTGAATAATGCCACTGGAATTTTCCTTAACGATTACAATCTAAATGGAGTCTGTGACCCCCGGTCTAAGTGCAATTCGCGCACCATTGAAAAGCCGCGTCTTTGCGCTGAACCACATATCCAAGATGTCGCTAGGCATGCCAAGGACTGCCTGAAAGTGCACGGGACAAAAAACAACCTTCTGTCAATCTGTGTCAGGGTGACGAAAAACGTAAAAGCGGGACGGAAACGGGTCAAACCGGCGGCAGGTAAAAGTCGATTAGCTGATTGCCGAAGAAGATGAACAACACCGCTCCCGCGCAGAGAAACGGCGCGAAAGGCAACGCGAGCCTTCGGCCCGCGCCCGTGAGAACCATGCACGTCAGCCCAACCACGGAGCCGACTAGAGAAGCAATGAAAAGCGTGATCGGGATCGATGGCCAGCCCAAAAAAGCGCCGATCATGGCGAGCAGTTTGATGTCCCCGCCCCCCATGCCTTCGACGCCGGTAAATTTCTCGTAGAGCCAGGCCGTTGCGAGCAGAAAGCCGCCGCCGGCCAAAATGCCGATAATCGAACTCACCGGGGACGGAACCATGTCCGCTTCCCGGCCGATGACGAAGTAGCCGACCACCGACAGCGCCAAGCCGCAGACGATTCCCGGCAAGCTGATCACGTCCGGCACGATCCGCACGTCCAGATCGATGAAGGAAATAACAATCAGGGCCGCGACGAACACAAAGCTTACAAAAAACGTGAATCCGAAGCCGAAACGCTCGAACAGTGCCACAGCGAGGACCGCGGTCAATAACTCCACCACGAAATACCGCGGCGAGATTCGCTCCCCACAGGCCCGGCAGCGCCCCCGCAAAAACAAATAACTCAGTAGTGGAACATTATCGTAAAATGAAATAGGGGTTTTGCAATTCGGACAATGCGACGGCGGCGAGACGATCGAAGCCCCGCGGGGAATTCTCAAAATGCAGACGTTGAGAAAACTCCCCACCAGCGCACCGAAGACAAAGACGAATGAATGAAACATAATTCTCTTAGTGTACTATAAAGTGAATTGTTCAGGGAAATGATTTCCAGTTTTGCTCAGCTCGGCGATTTGATACATTGCATTCCTTAATGAAACCACGTGTGTGTGCGGTCATCCTCGATTATTTCGGCGCCGAAAAAACCAAACAAAGCACGCGATCTCTTCTCGGACAGCATCTTGAAACCATCTACATCCTGGACAATTCGGGATCTGACGAAGCGTCAGCGGCTTTAGAGCGCGTCATCGGCGAGCTGTCCGCTGTGGCCGGAGTCAAAATCAGAATTCTTACCGCCGGACAGAATCTTGGATTCGCAAAGGGCGTCAACTTCGTCCTCACTTATGATCGACGGTGCGAGGCTCCCCACGACTACTACCTGCTGTTAAACAACGACGCCGTCGCTGGACCGGAATTAGTCATAACAATGCTGGCCCAGTTTGAGAAGGACTCAACCATTGCTCTGGTAGCTCCGCGAATCGTGTCCAACGATCCAGGACGGGAATTTGGTATTTGGTATCATCGCTATTTCGGCTTGCTGCTTTCCCGCCCTGGTCTCGGTCGCTTTCACTATTTTACGGGTTGCTGCTTACTATTCCCGAAAGATTTGGTTACAGAAACCGGAATATTCGACGAGTCTTTTTTCATGTACGGCGAAGATGCCGAGCTCGGCTGGCGCCTGACAAGCCAAGGGAAAAA
>CAMLCX010000118.1 GCA_946478635.1 uncultured Pseudomonadota bacterium | reverse complement strand
GTAGCTCAGTTGGGAGAGCGCTTGAATGGCATTCAAGAGGTCGTCGGTTCGATCCCGATCAGCTCCACCAAATTTCCAAACTAAACCAGTCATTTGATATTTCTTGAAGGTCTTGCAAAGTCGCTCTGTCCGCAAACTGTCCGTGGTCTCTCACCTATTAGCCCGTAATTGTTCCACCGTTTGCATCTTCGGGGCCCACGGGCTGATGGCCTGCCAGTTATTAGAGTCGCCCGAGAGCAACAATTATCATTATAAAAGAGACCGCCCCGCTTCCTTAAGCCGCGATTAAAGTAGGCGATTGAAAATCAGCAAAGATTCACTGGAGCGCTAATCGTGGCTCGTTCGGTAAGGCAGCCATGATTGCGCCGTCAGGCGGCGGAGCAGGCGTCTACCGACTTCTCGGGAGTGAGGGACGCGGCTTTTTCGCGCGGCGATGTAGAGGGCTCGGAACCCGAGCGTGACCTGCTTGCGCAGTCGCGCGGGCGCGGTCGCGCGCGCGACCTTGCGCACGGCGGTGAGGTTATCGACGATGGCGATTTCTTGAAAGCGAGACGAGCGAAAGACGTTTTCCCACAAGATCCGCTTTGGACCTTTTTTCCGGATGGTGTCGTGCATGGCGAGGATGCCGCCCACGGCGAGATGCGGTTCCCATAGAACGAAATCGCGACGAGTCGACTCGTAGCGATGATCGCCGTCGATCCAAAGCAGGCGCACGGACTTGTCCCAACCCCGTGCCGCTTCCTCGGAGCTCATGATCATGGGAATAACTTGAGCCTCAACGCCGGCGCGTTGGATGTTGGCAAGAAACTCCGCTTGGGTGTCCTCCAGGTATCCCTCCTCACGAAGTATGGAGTGCGGATCGATGGCGTATATTTTTTCTTTGTGGGTCCGCGCCGCACCGCGCGCTAGGGCAATGGTCGATTTGCCTTTCCAACTGCCAATCTCGACAATCGTTCCTTTACAATCATTGAACTGACCGAGCTGATAAAGGCAATCCACCTCGTCGTGAGTGATCATTCCCGCTAACGGGTAAACGTCGTCGAGCTCTTTCACGGCGCTGTCCGGGTTGACTTTATGAAATTAGATAGCGGACGGCGGGCGATTTTATGTCCTCGCCGCGACAGCTCTACCGAGTTGTCAAAGCAACGATATCACTTTATCCGAGTTATGGAATCGACGTCCGGGTAGACAGGCGCATTCGTATTGTTGGTATTGAGCAAAGCCGGGGGATCGAGATCTGTGGCGTTTGCCCGCGCGCCGGGGAAGACGGACTGGCACTGCGATTTAACCTAGTAACATGTTGATGAAAAACCCGCTCGGAGTCCTTCCACATGGCTCAGTGCCCGGCGTGAGTGCATCGAAGAGAGTAACCGCGGCGGCGACAGTGCTACTGCACCAGGTCGGAGTTGGTGATGCTGTTGGTGAGCGCGGATTCGCGCTTGATGTAGCCGCGATATTCATTGGCCAGGCGCTTGTACGGGTTTCGCGAAGTGACTCTGAGCGTCGAGCCGTCGAGCTTGATGGCCACCCGGGCCTTGCTTTTAGGATCTTCAAGCGTAAACGTCCCGGCATCTTTATCTAACCCAGCCACTTTGAAACCGACCGACTCGCCGATCGACCCGACCGATTCCAACGGATCTTTGGCGGATGGTTTGACCAGGTACCAATAGTCATTGACGAAGGGTTCTTCGAAGAAGCGCGCCACGGCGATGCCTTTAGTGATTCCCGCTTCGTTGAAGCGAATGCTTACCACAGCGCGGGTATTGGTCGGAATCACTCCAGCGCCCACCGGCAGGGCGCCCAAGCCGGGCCCCTGGCGCCGCTCGTAAATATCAAACTGCTTGTCGTCAAAATTGTAGATCCAGAGGTCGCGATCGTTGCCATGGTCCGGCCCGAAAATGCTTTCGACTTCGCTCTTGTCGCTTTGGCCGATCCTCAGTCGCGCGATTTTATCTTCGACTGACATCTCCGAGACGAACTCCGGTGTCGTGCTGCAGCCATGGCAGACAAGGATCGCGAAGATCATTACATAAAGATGTTTCTTGGGGCTCACGATCCGCATGGTAATCTATCCCTCATGAGCACTACTGTACGGCCGGCGCCGCGCCAAAGTAATTTTTCCAGGCCAGGTGCAGGAGCTCGTCGGTAAGCGCCATTGGACGGTTCTCGTACTTGCAGAGGTCAGTACAACGCTGGATCAAGTCACGCGGTTCGCAACCGCGTAGCGGGCGCTTGTCCGCCTCGTACAAGCGGTAAACGTAGTCGAGGCGCTTCGGATCGTAGTCGAACCCGCTTTTGCGGACGAACTGTTCGAAAATTAACGTGTACATCTCCCGGTCCGGCGCATTGATGAAAAGCCGGTAACCCATGCGGCGCAGAAACGCGTCGTCGACCAAATCGCTGGGGTCGAGGTTGGTGGCGAAAATCAGCAATTGTTCGAACGGCACTTCGATTTTCTTGCCGGTGTGCAGGGTCAGATAGTCGACGCGCCCCTCGAGCGGCACGATCCAGCGGTTGAGCAAATCGTGCGGGTCCACGCGCTGGCGGCCGAAGTCGTCGATCACCAGCGTGCCGCCGTTCGATTTCATCTGGAACGGCGCCTCGTAAAATCTGACCGTGGTGCTGTAGATCAGGTCCATGGTTTCAATCGTCAATTCGCCGCCGACGATGACGATCGGCCTTTTGATGCGAATCCAGCGCTCATCGTAGCGGTCGACTCCGGTCACGGGAACCGGTTGGTGACTATGCAGGTCGAAGATTTTGATTACTTGACCATCCACTTCGATTGCATAAGGAATCCAAATCTCGCCCCGCTGAGCGCCATGGAGTGCCGTCGCGATCGTGGTCTTGCCGTTGCCGGCCGGACCCGTCATGAACAGGCTGCGTCGCGAGTTGGCAACCAATCCCAAGGTCTGCACCGTGGCTTCGGGAAGAACCAGCTCCGACATCGCTTGGCACACGGCTTCGGGCTCAATCGGCTCGCGCGCCGCGCTTTGGCGCAGGACCATGTCGGTATAGGCGGCCAGCGAAACGGGCGCGGGACCGATGTAGCCGTTCATGGCGAGCAATTGCTGGGCGCGCTGCCAACCCCTGTCGAGCATGCCGTAGCGATTGTTGCCGTAGCTGATCAGCCCCCGGATCTCGATGAACTTCTCTCGATAGAGATGCTGCAACAGGTCCTCGGTCACGGGCATCGATAGTTTCAGTTTCTCGGAAGCCCTTTGGGTGTTGCAGTTGGCGTCGGCATAAACCGTCTTCAAGGCCAGGTCGGCAAGAAAACCAAAATCGAGGTCGGTATTCTCCGCCTTCAAGGGTGCCGGTGGAATGAACATGGGCGCAGGCGACGGGACTGGCTGCGGCTTACTCATGGCGATTTAAACCCTCCAGTTCTACGGATTGGGCTCTCATCTTAGAAACCCCAACAACTCTTTTTATCAACATCGCCACATTTTAGGGGCTTATGCACGTTTTGGCAATATAGCAATATATTAAGGTTGCGAGCCGTCCAGCCGGGACTCGCGTTTCGGGCGGCCGATTGAAGCGTCGCCGCGGTTATGTTATAAAAAATTTCGCCTAATTAATTAAGAGGTTCCTATGAAAGCCGGCATACACCCAGAATATAAGAATGCTCAGATTGTTTGCGCATGCGGGCAGGTGGTTGAAACACGCTCCACGGCGGGCAGTATCCACGTCGATATTTGCTCCAATTGCCACCCTTTCTATACCGGCAAGCAAAAATTGGTCGACTCAGCGGGTCGCGTGGAAAAATTTAGAAAGAAATACGGGCTGAAAAAAGCGGAGGCTTGAGACCGAATTTGAGTTACTAGGCTTTTGCGGCATCGGGAAGGGCAAAGGGCAGCGATGATCCCTTTGCCCTTTTTTATTTGCGACGCCGCGAAGGCTACGAGATTAGCATGCTTGATAAACTAGCCGAGGTTGAAAAACGCTACATGGATCTGGAAAGGATGATGTCCGATCCCCAGCTCCTTAACCAGCAGCGAGAATACTCGAAGCTCGCCAAGGAGCGTTCCGAGCTGGAGGAGATCGTCAGCTGCTTTCGCGACTGGCGCAAGGTCGAGCAGGAGATCCAGGGCAATCGCCAGCTCCTCGAAGAAGCCGACGAAGGGATTCGCGATCTGGCGAAAGAGGAAATCGGCTCCCTGCGCGAGCGCAAGGAAAACCTCGAGAACCGGCTGAAGTTTCTCATTCTGCCGAAAGACCCAAATGACGCTAGAAACGTCATCGTCGAAATCCGCGCCGGCACGGGCGGGGACGAAGCGGCACTTTTCGCCGCCGAGCTTTTCCGCATGTATAGTCGCTACGCGGAATCGCGCGGCTGGCGCGTCGAGATCATGAGTTCGAACCCCACCGGATTGGGCGGCTACAAAGAAATCATTATCAGCATCGAGGGTCAGGGAGCGTACTCGCGGCTCAAATTCGAGGGCGGCGTGCACCGTGTCCAGCGCGTCCCGGTAACCGAGGGTTCCGGACGTATTCATACATCGGCTGTGACCGTGGCGGTTCTCGCGGAAGCCGACGAAGTGGAAATCGCCATTGATCCGAAAGAAATTCGCATTGATGTCTTTCGCTCATCGGGGCCGGGCGGCCAAAGCGTCAACACGACGGATTCAGCGGTGCGCATCACGCATATCCCCTCCGGCATCGTCATCTCCTGCCAGGATGAAAAGTCGCAGCACAAAAACCGCGCCAAGGGCATGAAGATCCTGCGCGCGCGGCTGCTCGAAAGAAAGCAAGAAGAGCAACGCTCGGAGATCGCCGCCACGCGCAAATTGATGGTCGGTAGCGGCGACCGAAGCGAGCGCATTCGAACTTACAATTTCCCCCAGGGGCGGCTGACCGATCATCGCATCAATTTCACGCTTTATAAATTGGAACGCGTGATGGAAGGGGATCTCGATGATGTTGTCGAGGCCCTCATCACTCACTACCAGGCGGAAGCGCTGCGCGCGACCGGATCGGCGTAGCACAATGGAAAATCAAACAGCCGAAGTGATTGAACGGCGCGTCTCGGCCGTTTTGCGCGAGGCGGCGCGGTGTTTGACTTCCTACGGTATTGACAGCGGCTCTCTTGACGCCGAAGTCCTGCTCAGTCACGTCTTGGGTGTCAATCGCGAACAGCTTCTGGTTGCCGCGCATGCGCCGATGGATGAGGCGCAGTCGCGGGCTTACGAGCGGCTGTTATCGCGTCGTTTGGAGCGCGAGCCCACGGCGTATATCACGGGGAAGCGCGAGTTTTGGTCGCTCGACATTCACGTTACGCCTGATGTGCTGATTCCCCGGCCTGAAACCGAGCTGCTGGTCGAGCTCTCGCTGGCGCTATCGGCCGAATGGCGCGCCGGCAAGCCCATGAAGATTCTTGACCTTGGCACGGGCAGCGGGGCTATCGCGGTTGCTCTCGCAACCGAGCTGGCCGGCGCCAAAATTTTTGCGACCGATATCTCCGCCGCAGCGCTTGCCGTAGCCGCGGGCAATGCTTTGAGAAACGATGTCGCGGGCAGAATCAGCTTCGTTCAGAGCGATCTCTTCGAGGCCTTTGAAACAGCGGCATCGTTCGATCTCATCGTGGCCAACCCACCTTATATACGGCACTCGGACATCGATGCGCTTGAGCCCGAAGTGAGCCGTTGGGAACCACGCGGAGCGCTGGACGGTGGCTTGGATGGGCTCGATTACTATCGACGCATGGCGACGGAGGGTCTTAGCTATCTCGTGCCGAGTGGCGCTATCGCCGTTGAAATAGGCGCCGGCATGGGTGATCTCGTGGCGACACTTTTCAAAGCAGGCGCTGGCTGCGCAAAAGCGGACATTTATAAGGACTATGCCGGCAATGAACGAGTGGTGGTGGCGCGCAAAGCCGCCGCGATCATAAACTCAATTTAAGGAACCCATGGACAAGATCATCATTCAAGGCGGGAGAAGTCTTGCCGGCGAAGTCGCCGTCAACGGAGCCAAGAATGCCGCGCTGCCGGTTCTCATATCAGCGCTGCTCACGGCTGAACCATGCACCTTTAAGGCCATTCCGCATTTGGCCGACATCCGCACGACACTGAAACTCCTCGCCGGTCTTGGCGTCAATGTGGAGCAAAAAAATTGGCTTGCGGGATCGGACGAGATCTCGCTTCGGTCCGATCGGATCAACAAATTCGAGGCGTCCTACGACCTGGTGAAAACCATGCGCGCATCGTTTTTGGTTTTGGGGCCTTTGCTCGCGCGTTTTGGCCAAGCACGGGTGTCGACGCCGGGCGGATGCGCGATCGGCGCGCGGCCGATCAATCTCCATCTCAAAGGTTTCGAAGCGCTGGGGGCGACGATCGAACAGACCCACGGATATATCGAAGCCAGCGCGGACCGGCTTCGTGGCGCAAAAATCTATCTCGATCTACCGTCCGTCGGCGCCACCGAGAATCTGATGATGGCGGCGACGCTGGCCGAAGGAACGACGATCATTGAAAACGCCGCCAAGGAACCCGAGATCAACGATCTCGCCGACGCGCTCAACAAAATGGGCGCGAGCGTGAAAGGCGCCGGCAGCGATATCATTCAGATCGACGGCGTCGATACGCTTCATGGAACCACACATCGGATCATTCCCGATCGCATCGAGGCCGGCAGCTTCGTTATCGCCGCGGCGCTTACCGGCGGCGATGTGCTGGTTCGCGGCGCGCGCGCCGACCATCTGGAGGCTTTTCTAATCAAACTCAAGGAGGCCGGTGTTGCGCTGACAGCCGATGACAACGGCATCCGGGTCCGAGGCAACGGTAAAATAAAGAGCGTCGATGTCACAACGCTTCCTTACCCGGGATTTCCGACCGACCTGCAGGCCCAGATGATGGTGCTGATGGCTGTCGCAGATGGCGTGAGTGTTGTCACCGAAACGATCTTCGAGAATCGTTTCATGCACGCTCAGGAACTCGACCGCATGGGCGCGCAAGTTAAACTCGAAGGCAATCGCGCGGTGGTCCGTGGCGTGCGCGAGCTTTCCGGCGCGCCGGTGATGGCAAGCGACCTGCGCGCAAGCGTGGCTTTGGTGCTCGCCGGCCTGGTGGCTAATGGGGTCACGGAAGTTTCGCGGGTTTATCACCTGGATCGCGGTTACGAGCAGATTGAATGGAAGCTTTCGTTGTTGGGTGGGCAGATCGTGCGGGTCAAGGGATGACCGCCATGCAAAGCTTCCAGCTTTTAGATGTTCAAAGCGCAAGAATCTAAAATCTCAAATTCAAAGTCACGATGAGTGTCCACGGATGAGGATCAGGATCGTCAAAACTTCAGATGCCGGATTCAAGCTGCTCCTAAAAAATATTCTCGGCCGGCGCGGCACGCGCGCAGGGCCGGTTGAGCGGCGAGTATCCGAGATTGTCGACGCCGTGCAGAAGCAGGGCGACCGGGCGCTACTGCGTTATACGCGGATGTTCGACGGCGTGCGCCTGAGCGCGGCGGCGATGGAAGTCAAGGCGGGGGAAATCGAGGGCGCTCTCGGTAGGGTGCCGCGAAAAGATTTGACCACGCTGCGGTTTGCGGCCAAACGGATCGCCGTTTTTCACCGCCGCCAGCTGCAGAAAAGCTGGCACTACCGCGATCCCCTCGGCATGACGCTTGGCCAGCGGATTACTCCCCTGGAGCGTGTGGGCGTGTATGTGCCCGGCGGCAAGGCGTCCTACCCGTCGACCGTTCTGATGAATGCCATTCCGGCCAAGATTGCCGGCGTCAACGAAATTATCATGACCTCGCCCGTCGGCGCTGGCAGCGCGATCATTCTCGCGGCGGCGCATATCGCCGGAGTCGATCGAATCTTCCGGGTCGGCGGCGCCCAGGCGATTGCGGCGCTGGCGTTCGGGACGGATACGATTCCCAAAGTCGACAAGATCGTCGGTCCCGGTAATATCTATGTGGCCACAGCCAAGCGCATGGTCTTCGGCGAAGTGGATATCGATTCCATTGCCGGCCCGAGCGAGATATTGCTTTTGGCCGACGCTTCGGCCGATCCGGTTCATGTTGCCGCGGATATGCTCTCGCAAGCGGAGCATGACGAACTGGCGGCGGCGCTGTGTGTGACGGCGTCCATGTCGGTGGCGGTCGAGATCCAGGGCGCGATCGAAAATCAGTTGCGGAGCACCAAGCGGCAAGCTATTACGGTCAAGTCGCTGGCCAAATACGGCGCGATCATCGTCGCGCGAGGGGCAAAGGAGATGGTTGACCTGGCAAACGCGATTGCTCCGGAGCACATCGAATTGATCGTCCGGCAACCGGAAAAATTGGCGAAGCAAATTCGCAACGCCGGCGCGATGTTTTTGGGGCCCTATTCCGCGCCGCCGCTGGGCGATTATTTGGCCGGGCCGAATCACGTATTGCCGACGGGCGGGAGCGCGCGGTTTTTTTCGCCGCTTGGCACCTATGATTTTCTCAAGCGCACCACCGTGATTCAGTCGGAGAAACGCGCTCTGCGCAGCCTGGCGCCAAAGCTTACCCAGCTGGCTCGTCTGGAGGGACTCGACGATCACGCGCGTTCGGTGGAGGCGCGATTCCGATAGGAATTCTGGATCTCAGTTGGGAGGCAGGATCGGCAATCGAGCACAATGCGCGCGCGGAAAGCAAGTGAAGGAGAAACCATGGGAAGGTCGGCAAGAGTCGCAAGGAAAACGAAAGAGACCGACATCACGGTTAACTTGGATGTCGATGGCAAAGGGCAAGCTGCGATTGAAACGGGCATGCCGTTTTTCAACCACATGCTGGATAGCTTCACCCGTCACGGTTTTTTCAATATCGACATCCAGGCCAAAGGCGACATCGAGGTCGACTTCCATCACACGGTCGAAGACGTCGGCCTGGCCCTGGGGCAGGCGTTCAAGGATGCGCTCGGCGAAAAACACGGCATCCGCCGTTTCGGCGAGGCGAGTTGCCCGCTCGATGAAACTCTGGCCAAAGTCGTGGTCGATTTGAGCGGTCGGCCCTACCTTTCCTACAACGTCAAGATTCGTCCGGGACGTGTCGGTGATTTCGACACCGATTTGCCGCACGAGTTTTTCGCCGCGTTCGCCAACCAGCTCGGCATGAACCTGCATATCGACGTGCCGCGCGGCGAAAATCCGCATCATATCATCGAGGCCTGCTTCAAGGCTTTTGCCCGCGCCATGGACATGGCGACGCAGCTCGACCCGCGCGTCGAGGGTGCGTTGTCGACCAAGGGAAGTCTGTAAAGGATTGTTCAAGTCGTTCAAGCAGTTCAAATTGTTCAAGCCGTTTTAAGATATGATCGCGATCATCGATTACGGGATGGGCAATTTGCGCAGCGTGCAGAAGGGACTGGAGCGCGCCGGCTGCGAGGCCATCGTCACACGTGATATCGGGCAAATTCATTCAGCTCGGGGGGTCGTCCTGCCGGGTGTCGGCGCTT
The DNA here is from genome assembly GCA_946478635.1 of uncultured Pseudomonadota bacterium. The sequence continues at coordinate 2,003 of CAMLCX010000118.1, read as the reverse complement.
TCAGCGCGTGCATGGAAAATCTCGACAAGTTCGGATTGATCGGGCCCATTCGCGAAGTCGTGCGGCGGAAAAAACCGTTTCTGGGCATCTGTCTCGGGTTTCAACTGCTGTTTTCCGAAAGCGAAGAATTCGGCCGGCAGAAGGGGCTTGATCTCTTTCCCGGCAAGGTCGTCGGTTTTCACGTTGCCGAGAATCTTAAAGTTCCGCACATGGGTTGGAACCGGATCGAAAAAAAAACCGAGTCGCCATTTCTCGAAGGGCTATCCAGCGGCGACTACGTCTATTTCGTGCACTCGTTTTACGTCGTGCCTGACAATCATTCGATTATCGCCACGACCACCGATTATGGCGAGTCCTTCGTCTCGAGCATTGCGACCGAAACGCTTTTTGCCTGCCAGTTCCACCCGGAGAAAAGTCAAGAACTGGGACTGCGCATCCTCGCCAACTTCGGCCGCTTCGTTGCCGCGAATTAACCCCATGCTGATTATTCCCGCGATCGATCTCAAGGACGGCCGCTGCGTCCGCTTGTTTCAGGGCGAGATGGACAAGGAAACGGTCTATTTTGAAAACCCTCTGGACGCCGCCAGGCATTGGCTCGATCAAGGCGCTACCTTCATTCACGTCGTCGATCTAAACGGCGCCGTGGAAGGCCGGCCGGTTCACACCAAAGAAGTTGCGGCGATTTGTCAACTAGCGGGCTTGGCTGTCGAGCTTGGCGGCGGCCTTCGGTCCATTGAGGCCGTGGAAGCAGCGCTGGCTCTCGGCGTTTCGCGGGTCGTGATTGGCACGGCCTCCTATGACAACGCGGATTTTTTGCGCGCGCTCTGCAGGAAATTTCCCGGCAAGATCGTCGTTGGCATTGACGCGCGCCAGGGCAAGGTCGCCGTCAAAGGCTGGCTCGAAACCACTGCCATGGACGGCGTCGACCTCGCGAAACGTTGCGAGAGCGATGGTGCCGCCCGAATCATTTACACCGACATCAGCCGCGACGGCACCCGAGAAGGCGTGAATCTCGAAGAAACGGTTAAAATCGCCCGCGCCGTCAAGATCCCGATCATTGCATCCGGCGGCGTGTCGTCACTGGAGGATATCCGCAACCTCCTGCCGCTTGAAAAAGAAGGAGTCGAGGGCGTGATCGTGGGGCGAGCGCTTTATGCCGGCGCGTTCACGTTCGATCAAGCCCGAAGCATCATCGCTTCCTGACATCTGCAACGGCGGCGCGGAGAGTGCTTCGGTCATCTTTCGATTTTCCACAAATACAACACATGTTGATGCTTATAGCCGCCGCGCTTTATTTCTAATTGTGGCAGCTTCACCGTCTTGTCCGGTGGCCAGCCCTCGATGCCGAAATCGTGAGCGACGATGCGCGCGCCGGGTTTTAGATATTTTTTGAGATTGGGCCTCATTTTTTCATTGAACCATGGGAGCATGTAGAGCGTTACGACCGTTGCCCGGGAGAGATCGGTTTGCAGAGCGTCTTGGGCGCGAAACTCGACTAAGTGACTGACGCCGGCAGCCTTGGCATCCGTTTGCGCCTTTTTCAGGAGCAGTTGATCCATTTCAATGCCCACCGCGCGGACACCGTACTTTTTCGCTGCGCGAATGACGATTCGGCCGTCGCCGCTGCCTAAATCGTAAAGTACATCGCCCTTTTTTACCGCCGCCAGCTCGAGCATCTTGTCGACGACTTCAATGGGCGTCGGAACAAACGGAATCTCCTCAGGGAAATCGGCGCCGGCGGCGTTTGATGCCAGGCTCAGCGCCCTGCTGAGGACCATCGCGGCTAGTAGTTTTTTCATGGCCGACATTGATAGCATGGCGATCTCAAACAGTGAAACTCGTACGAGAGTCAGAATTTATTCCCGCAAAGGCGCAAAGTCGCCAAGTTCGGAGAGAAAAGTTGTCACGAATGAATTTCACCCGTATTCTCCGACCTTTGCGGCCTTGGCGTCTTTGCGGGACATGCTCCGAGATCCGGTTGCGGCTCCGTCACGCTAGGCCTC
>CAMLCX010000117.1 GCA_946478635.1 uncultured Pseudomonadota bacterium | reverse complement strand
CATCGTGCCCCGAACATTCCTCGACGACTTTCACGGTAGTTCCGGGAAGGAGCGCAAGAACATCGCGGGTTTTGTAACCGATGTTTTGGGCGCGCAGATGACACGGCATGTGGTAACTGATATTCCCCGCACCGGTCTTAAAATCCTTGTTTAATTTCCCCGCGCTTGCCAGCCCGGCGAGAAATTCCATCGGGTCCATCGTCTCTGCTGAAACCTTCTTCGCTTCTTCAGTTCCGAGCAGACGAGGATATTCGACGCGTATCATCTGGGAGCAAGTTGGATTGGTTGCAATAACACTGCGGCCTGCTTCGACATGGCCAAGGAGGAAGGCAACATTTTGTTTCGCGGCCTCGACCGCGCCGTCGACGTCACCGTTGTGCCAAAGCGGCATCCCGCAGCAGCGCTCGTAGGCGAAAACCACGTCGACGTTGTTGCGTCCCATCACCTCCAACGTGTCGGTGCCGATCTCCGGCTGATTGTAATTAACGTAGCAAGTGGAGAAAAACGCGATCTTTGCCGCGGGCTCGCCCTGGGGAGCTTTGCGCTCCGTTTCGAAGCTTTTTGCAAAGGTCTTCGATGCGAAGGGCGGGAGTTTCTTGTCTTTATGGATGCCGACGAAGGTATGCATTATTTGTCGGTTAACGGCATTTTCGTTGCCCCAATTGGCGAGCGGCGCCGTTGCGCTGCCGAGTTTGCCGACGAGATCCGGATTACCGAGCAACTTGTCGACCAAGGGAACGCCATTCTTTTTAACTTCTTGCGCCTTGGCACGCGTCATCAACCGCGGAAAATCGATGGCCCATTCATGGCCGCCGGGGGTGTAGGGGCATTTGATATAACAGAGCTTGCATTGGAAGCAGAGGTCGACGATCTGCCTCACGTCCTCGGTCTTGAGCTTCTTCGTATCCACCTCGGAGTACTTTTCCTCGGTGCAATAATCGTCGATGGCGTCGAACATCGTCGGGAAGCTACCGCAATATTTCACGCACATGCGGCAGTCGGCGCATACACTGAAGACTCGCTCCACTTCGGAGCGCAGGTCTTTCTGATCATAATAACGTGGATCGGTGGGATCGTATGCGGGATCGTTGGTCACTTTAACTACCTCGCGCTGAATTAGGTTTGGCGTTGCGTGATTTCGCGGCGTGCACCGGATTCTTACACCCCGAACACACGCCTTCGAAATAAACGGAATAGTCGAGCAGGGTAAATCCATTGCGCCGGGTTTCCGGCGGAATGGAAATAGCCACGCTGGAATCTTGAAAATCGCTGACCTTGCCGCAGCCCGTGCAGACCAGATGATGATGCCGTTCCATGTTGCCGTCAAAACGAACGGATGCCGAAAAATGATGGGTACGCCGGACAAGTCCGATATTCACTAACGTCTCAAGAGTTCGGTAGACAGTGGTCCGCGAAACTCCCGGAACGCGAGCTTTAACCTGGGCAAAAACCTGATCGACGGTGGGGTGGTCGTGGCGCTCGAGCACCGCCGAAAAGATGACCCGGCGCTGCACCGTGACGGGCAGTCCGTGGCGGCGGCAAGCCATTTCCAGGAGTTCGGAGCGGCTCCTGTTGCCGTCCTCTGACTTTCGGACCTGAGTTTGTTTTTCCCCCGGTACCATGGAGATGCAAGTAATTAGTTGTTGGTAAACTATTGCAAGCAGGGCAGGAAGTCAACGTGTGTGTCATCTCTTTATTTCCTGTGAATTTCTTTATTCAAGTCGTTGCAATCAATGGTGCCTGATCGGCGTGAAGAGGACGAGGCGATGGTCCCGATGCGGCCATTTTACGTGTTAACGGTTTTTCCTGAATCGCGTCTAATTCTGAGGAGGATGTCATAAACACAAAAACATGGATTGTTAGTTTACTGGCTGCGGGCGCTCTCGCCGGAACGACCGCGGCGCCGGCTTCCGCCGAAGCGTATCACTACGGACGGTATGAAAATTATCGTCGCGACGGCGGTCGTTGGAATGAAGTGCGCCGCAACCGCCAGGAGTTGTGGCGCGATCAAGCGGAGCTCGCTCGCGATCGCGAAGACTTGCGGCGCCTCTACGCGCGGGGCGCAAGCCGCGCGGCGATCGAGCACAAAAGAGCGGAAATTCGCGACGATTTGAGAGAGGTGCGCGAGAGCCAGGCAGAGGTTTGGGAAAATTACTATGATCTCCGCCGCGACCGCTACGACAATCGATACGACCGCGGGCAGAGTTGGTGGGGCTGGGGCAACGGCTGGTGGAATCGGAATCGGTAAACGGCGCCGCCAAACTATTTCGCGTCCAGGTTTCCATCAATGATTTCATCTGAAGGCGGGCTGCGGCCCGCCTTCGTCCATCCGTTCATCTTGACTGCTGAGCACCGCCACCTTATAAGCACAGAGTAAGTTTGGTGCTTTTGGAGGATGGAGTGATCATCGATTGCGATACCCACTTGATGCCTGCCGACGCCTTCCACGGGGTTGGCGGAAACCTCGCGTCGTTGAAGCCGGCGCTCAAGTTCAACGACCAAGGCCTATACGTCGACGTCGACTTCCCGGGTTATCGGGACGTACCGGGTACGAGCCCGCTGCTCGCTCCGGGGTCTGGGGCCATGTTCAGAAGTCTCTGGAATATCGAAGATCGCATGTGCGACTACGACCAGAGACTGGGCATTCAACAACACGTGGTCTTGCCGCAATTCTCGGGCTGGTGGTCTTATCTGCTCGACGCCGACCTTGCGCGCAGAATGGCGCGTTCGCACAACGAGGCATTGCTGCGGCTGATGAAGCAATTTCCCAGCAGGATCTTGGCCGCCGCCTTGATTCCTCTCCAAGACGTGCCCGGCTCCATCGCTGAAATGGAGTGGGCCGCCGAGAACGGTTTCTGCTCCGTCGTTCTCGACAAAGTATTTCCCGTCAACGATCATCCGTACGGCGAGTCGCTCGGCAGCCGGCGCGAGCTTTGGCCCTTCTTCAAGCGGGCGCAGGATTTGTCGGTACCTATTTATCTGCACAACGTGCAGCATGGCCATCGCATCAGCAATCTGCCCGTGTTTCAGCGCGACGGCCTCTACATCTTCGCGCCGCAGGAAGGGCAGATGAGCTTGGTTTCTTTGTTCACCAGCGGGCTGCTCGATCAATTTCCGAAACTGCAATTTATTTTCACCGAAGCTGGCACTTCCTTCATCAAGCCGTTAGTGCAGTGGCTCGATCGGGTTCTGGAGCGGCCGCCGGTGGATTACGATGATCAGGAAGAGCCGCTGTCGAACCGGACCTTGACCAAAATCGGCGAGCGGCTGCGGCGTGCCCGGGCGCTGCAACCGGCGAAAATCTTCCTGGAGAAAAATCAAAAGCCGGCCAGCCACTATTTCAGAAGTAATTTTTACTTCACGATCGAAACCGAGGAGCCGGAGCTGGTCGAGGCGATCGAGTTCTTGGGCCCTGAAAGATTTCTTTTTGCGACGGATTATCCGCACGACGACCCGGGTGGCAAAATGAAATTCGAGGACGTGCGGTTGCTTCGAGAGAACACGAAGATTTCCGAAGGCGCCAAGGAACTGATCCGCTGGCAGAACGCCAGGCGATTGTTCAACTTGCCCGGTTAGTTCAATGGCGATACCTGAGCGTTACAATACCGGATACAACATCGGCGTCGGCGGCGCCGTGGTGCTCGATGGACGATTGCTGCTCGTGCGCCGCGCCTCGCGCCATGGCCGCGGCAATTGGCAGTTGCCGGGCGGTTTCATTGAGCCTGACGAGACCATCGAGCAAGCCGTCGTGCGCGAGGTTCAAGAAGAGGCCGGTGTGACCGGTGAAGTCGAAGCGGTGCTCGGTCTGCGCAGCCGCTACGATCCGGACAGTGGTAATGGGATTTATGTCGTTATGCTACTGAAGCCGATCAGCGGCGAGCCCAGGGCGGATGGTCGTGAAGTCGATCATGCGGGCTATTTCACGCTCGATGAAATTAGCAAATTGAATCCGTTGCCACCCGTGAACTGGGAGATTGCTCAGCGAGTTCTTTCGGGTGATCGGCGGCTGCTCGCGCCGAAGCCGCTCACCAATTTGAACGGTGCGAAGTTTACGCTTTTTGTCGGCTAAGCAGCCAACGTCGACGGTTTCCGAATTTGTGTATCTCCGAATGAGAGAGGAATACGATCATCTTTCCGAGGGCAGAATCGTGACTTTGATGAGCAGCTCGCGCGGGGTTTTTAGACCAAAATCATTTTCCTTGGCAGCGACAGATCGCTCTGAATCGATAATCGCCTCTGCCGCCAGCTCTTTTTTAAACTGCTCGTAATGCTGCTGTGCTACGGTAAACCACCGGATTTCAACCACCTGGTTTGCCGGCATGCCGGGAGAAGCAACGGAACCTTCGGCTACGCTGGTTGCTCCGGCGGTCGCGTCCGAGCGTTTGCGCAGATCATTGTTTGCCGCCTGTTTCTGCTCACGCCGTTCACTTGATCGCCGCTTGACGACGAACTCAAAATCCGGATTCGGTTCGCTTAGGGGAGAAAGGGCTCTTTCCGAGCTAAAGGGTGATGCACGGAAAGGCGACCGGCTGAGAGCGCCCACTGCCGCCCCAACGCCAAGCGCGTCCGCGCTGGATCTTAGAGATTCGCCGGTGGAAACTTCTTGGGCTTGAATGGTTGCCCGCCGAGGCGCGACGATGCCGCTCTCGACCGCTTTTTCCGAAGCTTTTTCGGGCTCAATAGATCGCGGTGACTGTGGTGTTATGGCCTCGTCTTTCATCAAGTTGCCCGCTGCAGATGGCGCCTGCCGAGCCTGAAGGGCGGACGGCGGAGCAGTTTTCGCGGCTGTATTGATTTCGCGTCTGGCGCCGCGGGACCTCGAATCCTTGGGGGCCGCGACCGGCGTGCTTTCCATTCCATCGAGAGTGGTTTTTTCCTGGACCTCTAACGGTGTTGCCTGCGGTGGTTCTGTGAACGCAATGTTTTTGACTTGAGGTTCCCTCTGATACAGCACCACAGCGAGCACGCTGACCAGCACGACGGCGGCAGCTTGAACCGGCACCGTGAGCTTGAAGGCGGCAAAAAACCGACGCCAGGGGCGCGGTTCCAGCTCGATCTCCCTGGCCTGGGCCATGACGCCCTGGGCAAAACCGCTTGGTGGTTCCAGTATCGGCAAATCCGCAACAAGTCGGATGCAGTCAGACAACGTGTGAAGTTCGGCTCGGCAGAAAGGGCAGGTGTTTAGGTGAGTCTCGATACTCTTCATTCGAATCGCGTCGAGGGATTTTTCCAGATACCCCGACAGGTGTAATTCGATTTCCTGGCAATTCATATGGCCTTCCTTCCCGCTCGAAAATAAACCGCGAGCTTAGCCTTAAGGGCTTGGCGTGCCCGATGCAAGCGGGATTTCACGGTGCCGACCGGAATCTGCAGCACTCGCGCTACATCCTCGTAGGGAACGTCCTGCAAATCTCTCAAAAGAATCACCGTCGCGTCTTCCGGCTCCAATTCGCTTAGTGCTCGCTGTACCCGCTCGCGAAGTTCTTTTTTTTCCAGGGTCTCCACCGGTCCGATCTGGTCATTGTCGATCAGATCGCTGCCGTCCATGGCGACAAACCTTTTTTGCCGTAAAGCGGCGCTTTTACGGCGCGTGGTCGCATGATTGAGCGCTATCCGGTAAAGCCACGTAGAGAAATTCGCTTCACCACGAAACTGGCCGATGGCGCGGTACGCTGACAGGAAAACCTCTTGCGACGTCTCAGCGGCATCATCATAATCGCCGAGCATGCGATAAACTAGATTGAAAATTGTCTTTTCGTGCCGGCGCACGAGGATTTCGAAGGCGTCAATATCACCCCGCTGGAGTCGCCGGACGCATGCAGCATCGCTGATTGATTCAGACGCCATCGATTCAGAGGTATTAGACGGTTTGTTCACGGAAAGGTTCCCAATAATTTCGCCCTTTTAGGGCAATTTGCCGGCAATGATCGGCCTTTGGGTCGATCGGGTGGTCCAGGGTCTCGCGTCGATTCATCTCTCGCTAATCCCGGGCGTAGCCTATGACAAATGCTGTCTTATTATGCCGGAGCGACTCTGCCATGTCGATCCAGCGACAGCGATCCTTGGCGGTCGGAGTACCTGGAACGGGCGGGGGATTACGAAGGCATAGTTGCGAGCCGACTGCAAAGATCATGGGAGCCTAATGCGGGTCGCAATTCGGCTGTTTGGCTCCCTGCGCTCAGACGGATTCCTTCCAAAGATGGCTGAACTGCGTGGCCACGACCTGCTCATAGGAAACCTCGGCACTCAGCAATCCGATATCGATGGCGAAACGATTCATACTTACCACCTTCTCTTGAGATATCTGTGGATCGTAATAGGGCAAGTCCCGGCGCACGAGCTCGGCGATCAATGCGGCTTCCGAAGGTGGAAAGCGCTTTTGGCCAACTTCGGTGGCGCGCTGGAAATTCTCTTTGAGGGCTTTATGTGCCTTCATGAGGGCACGGATCGCCGCGCGCGCCGACTCAGGTTCGTCTTTGATGCGTTTCTCGGTGGTGACCAAGGCTGAAAATGTGTAATCCCTTGCCGCCGGCGGCCCATCGCCGCGGCGCACGTCGATAACCATGGTGCCGACGCCGCGTCGCACAGCGACTTCGCAACCCATTCCATTGGCCCAAAAGCCGTCGAGTTTTCCTTCTTCGAGAGCCTTTGCCGCGGAAAGACCGAAAGAAACATTGGGCCCTGCCGCTCCCGGTATTGGCATGATCTGCACGTTGTTTTTATCCGGGTCGATGCCGGCTTCCACGAGCATGCGCTGCAAACTCAGATTGACGCCCGGCGCGGCGCCGATGCGCAGGCCTTTGACGATAGTCAAATCGCCATGCGTAGGTTTCAGGTCGCTCCGGATCACGAGAAACCAGTAGGTATGCTGGCCGACTGCGGCGAGCAGCTTAGCGCCTTGCCACTCTGGAAATGCCAGCAGGGTTGCGTGCGCCGAGCCGACGACAAAGTCGACTTGGCCGTCGCGCAAGGCCTCGAAGGTCTTGGGTATCGGAAACAACAGCTCAATGCTGGCATCGTATCCCTCCGATTTGAAAAATCCGAGTTCGACGGCGGCGATGGCGGGAAAGTACGAGTTGGAAACAAGGTCAGGGACGGCGATGCGCAACATTTTTTGCTCCTCTAAGATTATATAAGCGCGATTTTTCGGGTCTTACTTTGAACATTGAAGGACTGGTTGGTGCAAGCGTTCAAAGTTCAAAGGCTTCAATGTCGCTGCATCAACGCACGGTCATTTCTTGCTAATCCGTCAGTGGTACGGTCATGAAGATATGCGGTTCGCTGCCGAGGACGCGCGAAGTGTGCCCTTCGCCGGTCGTGTCGTCGGCCAGCATCACGTCGCCGGCTTTAAAAACTTTTTTGGCGCCGTTGCCGGCTTCAATTTCCCAGGAGCCGGAGATGGTGATCAGATACTGGCGGCGCGGTGCCGGATGCGGGTCGAGCACTGTGCCCGGCGGCACGCAGCGGAAGACCGCCATCGTCGCCGGCCTGGAATCGGTGGTGAGGATTTTTTGATCTCCGCCGAACTTGAGCTCGATCTCTTCGAAGTAAGATTTCAGGTCCTTGCCGGTATAGAGCCGGGTGATTTTCATTTTCGCATCCTCGCTCGTGGTTATATTTTATTTTCCATGCCCGCGGCTTTGATGCCCGCGACGATGCAAGCCTCGTCTTCATCGGCACTGGCACCGCTGGCACCCGCCGCGCCGATAATCGTGTCACCATCCATGATCAGCACGCCACCCGCGACAGGCACGACCTTGCCGCCGCTCATGTCGGAGAGCGCGCCCAGAAAGGCGGTCATCTCCTTCAGACGAGTACCCAAGTGACGGCTCGACTCCCCCATGCCGATAGCGCCCCAAGCTTTGCTTACCGCAATGGTCGGCCGCAGGATGCTGGCGCCGTCGTCGCGCTTGAGCGCTTTCAAATGACCGCCGTCGTCGAGAACGGCGACGCACAGCGGGCGGATCTTGTTGGCGCGCGCGTGCGCGAGCGCCGCGTCGACGATGATCGACGCTTTGTCGATTGTTAACTTCATTTCACTCCTCCCTCGGAGAACGGTGGATTCAAATCAATGCACTCGCCATTTCACGACGGTATTTGCCGTTTGTCCATGGCGCGGCGCCATTTGTTTTCGGCATCTTCTCCGAAGATCAACGCTTTGTCCGCGGCAATGACAAACCAGGAATTCGCCTTCAGCTCGGCTTGTAATTGTCCCGGCGCCCAACCGGCATACCCCAGAGTGAAGATAAATTGCCGCGGGCCTTTTCCCATGGCGATGGCTTCGATTATTTTTGTATCCGAGGTCATGACGATGCCATCTTTCGCTCTGATCGAGTTTTCAAGGGCGACATCGTCGCTGTGCAGCAGAAAACCCTGGCGGCTGCTCACCGGCCCGCCATAGTGGATGACGATCTCGCGGTGGGATCCTTTAGGTTCCGCGCCGAATCCTTTGAGGAGATCATCGATCGCACCTTGGGCAATCGGCCGGTTGATGATCAGGCCCAAAGTCCCTTCGCTGTCCTGTTTGACCAAATAGATCACCGCTTCCGCGAATCGAGGATCTTTCATCTCGTCGGTGGCGATCAGCAGTTGACCGGCGATCGACGGCCCGGGTACTGCGGCCATCGGCGCCTTTTTTCCAGAAAAGGCAAAGATAAAAAGAACGAGAGTCACGACCAAAGTAAAAATGGTTGCAACGCGGTGGCGATCGGCGGGCCGGAACATAAAGATAAGGTCCCTGAATTAGCCGCGAACTTTTGGTCCGGAGCTTTCAATATCGATGCTTATGATTACGCGCTTTTCGCGGACCATTCTTTCATGAAAGTCAGGCCAGCTTTTGTGCTCGCCGTAGGCCTGGCGATGCAGTTCGATCAACGTGTCGAGCGCATCGGGGAGGGAGATGATTGTCGCCGATCCGTTGATTTGTACCCACCCTTCACCGTGAAACGAAGTCGTTATGGCGCATAGCGCGGCCCGTGGATCGCGCCGCAGGTTATTTACCTTGTACGCGGTCTCGCGGCTGCTGATAATTGCGCGGCCCGCGCTATCCAGGCCCACCGTCACCGGCGACATCTGAAGACTGCCATTGCGGCGCCGAGTTGCCAGAATTCCCCAGTGATGTTTCGCCAAAAATGTTTTGGCGCTGTCGATATCGATCGGCGCAAACTCCGCCATCCTTGTGTCCCCTTAAAAAACCAATTTCGCGCAAACGTCGTGGATTTGCTAAAACTAGAATACAGCACGAGTAGATTGCAAGGGGGCGGTGTTTAGGCAGCCAGCTTCTCGCGCTTCTACCTTGACCGGCCGCCGTCCTTGACCTATAACGAAAAACATATCGAGGCGTAAGTCATGACGATGACCGTTCCACAAATGGATCTTCCGGATATATTAGCCGTATTTCCGTTGACCGGCGTGATGCTTTTGCCGGGCACGGTGCTGCCGCTTCATATCTTTGAGCCGCGTTATCGAGCCATGGTCGAAGACGCTTTGGAGGGCGGCAAGGTTTTTGGCATGATCCAGCCGTTCACGCCGCAGAACGACAATCGCGGTCCTCAGCCCGGCGCCGATAAAATTGCGCCCGATTTGTACAAGGTCGGTTGCGCCGGGTACATCGAGAAGTGCGAAAAATTGCCGGATGGGCGCTTTTTTCTCCAGCTCAAGGGCGTCAATCGTTTTCGTTTCAGCGAAGAACTGGAACTCCAGCGCGGCTATCGCCGCGTCAAAGCGATCTATCAAGATTTTCCTGACGGGAATTTAGAGCAGAGTTGGCAATGCCAGCGGTCCGCGGTTTTGGATGCGCTGTCAACCTACGGCAAAGCCCATGGTATGCAGGTGCGGCCCGAGCAGGCGGAAAAGTTTTCCGATCTGGAATTGGTCAATCTCCTGGCCGTGTCGCTGCCGTTTCATCCGGCGGAGAAGCAGGCGCTGCTCGAAGCGAAGAATCTAAAAGACCGGGAAAAGATGCTGGTCGATCTGCTGAGTCTTGGCGCGGAGCCCATCGACCTTGACTCGGACGCGCCGCCCCGGACCCTCAACTGAGTCGCGGCAGGTCAAGCACGGATATTCTCTCTCCAATTTAAGCGCCGGCAAAGTCACCGGTCGCTCATATCGATCAACACACCGTCGGGATCGGCGATGAAGTACTGGCCGAGGCAGCAGCGCCGGAAGTCTTCCTCGTTTTTCTTGCCGTTTCCGCCGACGCCGAGTTTAGCCGGCGCCGCTTCAGGCGCGGCGGCGGCAAGCGCGTCCAGATCCTGCTTGACGCGATCGAGACTCTCCACTTTAAAGCCGATGTGATCGACTCCTTCGCGCAAGCCGCGATAGAGGCTCGGATCCCTTGGACGGAGCAGCAGCTTTACCTTTCCATCCGTCATGCAGATGGAACCGTCGTCGCGATAGGTTTCCGCTTCCTTGAGCTCGAAGATTTTTTCGTAAAACTCGGCGACCTGCGATGGGTTCTCGGCGCGGATCGAAATATGATTGATCCAGCGCGGCTGATCCCAGCCCGATTCGTTATAACCCTCGCGCACGTTGGCGACGTGGGCCTGGGCAATGTCGAACTGGGTGCCGGCGGGATCGTAGCTGCGCAGTCCCGCGAAGGGGACGTAGTCAAGCCCCTGGGCGATCATGGTTTTCGGATAGTGTTGTTTCAGGCGTTGCACGCATTCCTTGATATCGTTGACCTCGAATCCGTAGTGATCGATGCCCGACTGCATGCTCGCATAGCGGGATAAAATCGCCAGGCCGATGACTCCGTCGCTGATATGGCCGCGTCCGGCATTTTGTTTGCCGGTCTCATCGAGCGTTCCGCTGGTCATGCGTCTCATGCCGAAGACCGACTGATAAAACTTATCGACGGCAGCGTGACAATGGGTGTACATGGCCACATGGCGAATTTTTGCGAACATCATTGCGCCTCCCGCAGAGATTGGGAATGTAGTTACTTGTAAGTCGGACTTTTAAGACTTGTCAAGAACCGGAGAATATAAACTACCGGCTTGATGCTAGGAACGCTCTAATTAGTTCGTGGGCTTTATCCGGATTGCTCATGAAATAATTGTGCGCTTCATTCGGAATCACGGTGAACTGTCCGTTCGGTAATTCTTTCGCCATTGCCTCGGCAGCGACGCGGTGCGACGCGCCGGTCGCCGAGCCGTGATCATGCTCGCCGACCAGCACCAGCGTTGGCTGCCTGATCTCGCCGATGCGCGCGCTTAGATCGCAGGCTTGCCGAGCCACGACATGGCGCAGGTAATCCTCCAACGTCGGCAGGTTCTGATTGCGAATCTTTAAAAAGCGTTCCACCCTATCTGGGTTTTGCTCGATATTTTCCTTCGTCCAACCGACTTCAAGTGTATGCTCGCGCACGTATTTCTCGTAGCCCCATTGGACCATTTCTTTGCACATCTTGAACGGAATCGGCGGCGCCCCGGGCAC
>CAMLCX010000116.1 GCA_946478635.1 uncultured Pseudomonadota bacterium | reverse complement strand
TGGAAAAAAGCCGATGCGAAGCAAGCCTGGCCGTCCAATCCCGCCCCGGCAACGGCGCGCCGGGTCTTTTTAGTTAACCGGCCCAACTCGGTGCAAACGACGCTCGCGTTGGGCAACATCGCCATTGACCGGCGCAACTCAGACTATGAAGCCCTGCTCGTGATGAACCATGTGATCGGCGGCGGCGCTTCGTCCCGATTGTTTCTCAATCTCCGCGAAGAGAAAGGTTACACCTATGGCGTGTACAGCGATTTTAGCGCGCTGCGCTATCCGGGACCGTGGCGCGCCGGCGGCAGCATGCGCACCGAAGTCACGGCAGGCGCGCTCACGGAGTTTTTCCACGAGTTTCGTCGCATCAGAGACGAAAAGGTCGGCGCGGAGGAGCTTGAGGCGAGCAAGCGCGCCATCGTGGCCAGCTTCGCGCTGTCCCTTGAACAACCCGCGCGCATGCTCGGATTTGCGATAACGTCAAAGCAATATGGTTTTCCGGCAGATTACTGGGACGCTTATCCGGCAAGGATCATGGCGGTAACGGCGGATGATGTTCAGCGCGTGGCGCGCAAATATTTGAATCCTGAGGCGCTGCAAATGGTCGCCGTCGGCGACGCGAGCAAGATCGGCACGGCGTTGGAGAAGTACGGCGCGGTGGAAGTTTTCGATAGCAATGGCGCACCCCTCGCGGCTAACCCATAATCCGGCCGAGCGCCGTTGGAGCTGGGCGGTATCGGACATTCGAATTTTGCTCGCCGGCCGTTCCAGGGTTTGTTATCCTGGCTCTTGTTTCGGCCAACGTTGTGCAAATATAATCCGGCGGTTTTAAGGTCAACCATGGCGGGACACTCATATGTCGGATGATCAGTCCGCTTCGAACGGGGCGTTAACGGGCCTGCGCGTCCTGGATTTTACCGGACGCATGGGCGGCTACTGCGGCCTGTTGCTCGCCAATCTCGGCGCGGATGTGATTCTCATCGAGCTGCCCGGCGGCGATCCCATGCGCGGCGAAGGCCCGTTCAAGAACGATCAGCCCAACCCCGAAGAAAGTTTGTCTTTTGCCGCATACCATACAAGTAAGCGCGGCATCGTTTTAGATATCGAAGACGAAGCGGACCGGCGCACGTTTGGCAACCTCGCGATTGGCGCCGATGTTTTGATCGAAGACAAAGCGCCCGGTTTTCTTGAGCACCACGGACTCGGCTATGAAATGCTGCGATCGGCCAATCCGGCGCTGGTGCTCACATCGATCACCGGATTCGGACAGTCGGGACCCTATCGCGATTTCAAGGCTCCGAGCATCGTCGCCTTTGCGATGGGCGGCCTGATGAGTCTTTGCGGCCATCCCGGACGCGCCCCGCTCATGGGGCCGTGCGATGTTGCCTTTCATTTGGGTTCGGTGCACGCCGCGTTCGGCACTCTGGTCGCTTTGTTCAACCGGCGTCTGACCGGATTTGGCGACCGCGTGGAGGTGTCGCTGCAGGACGTGCTCGTTGCCGATCCGTTTCTGCGCATCATCACGCGGCACAGCGTGACGGGGGAAATTCCCGAGCGCACCGGCCATAGCCAGTCGACCACCGTGGCGGAAACCTACCAGTGCCGCGACGGCTATGCGCGCGTCTTCGTCAACCAGGCGGATCATTGGCGACGGTTCGTCGAATGGCTCGGTCGCCCGCCGGAATTGCTCGACCCCAAACTCGAAGTGGTGCAAAACCGTTTTCCGCTCCGGCAACTGATCGATCGTCTGGTCGAAGCCCGCACGCTCAATTCCGCGACCAAGCAGTTCTTCGAAGAGTTTCAGAATTTGCGGCTGGCGGCGGCGCCGATCAACCCGCCGAGCGCGTTTCTCGCCGATGAGCAGACGCAGCACCGAAACTACGTTGCCAGCGTCGATCATCCTCATCTCGGCCGCCATCGATTTCCCGGCGATCCGTATATATTTTCGGAAAGCCCCTGGCGCATTGCCCGCGGCGCGCCGCTTCTAGGAGAGCACCAGCCCGAGACCGGCCGTGACTTGGCCCAGCCCTCGCTCTGGCAGACGGAATGCACGGGCACCGATGCGCCGCCGGCGGCGGGCAAAAATCTATTCCACGGCATTCGCGTTATAAGCTTTCCGACCGGTGTTGTCGGACCGGCGCTCGGCGGCTTGCTCGCCGACCATGGAGCGGACGTCATTTCCATAGAAGCCGGTCGTGGCGCGCCCAGCCCGCAGCGCGGCGTAAAATTTCAGATCGCGTCGGACCTGGAAGCCAATCGCAATCGCAAACGGATCGCGCTGGATATGAAGCATCCCGAAGGTGTGGCTCTGGCGAAGAAGCTCATTGCCGGGTCCGATGTGGTGGTGGAAAATTTCAGCGCGCGCGTAATGGGAAGCTGGGGACTCGATTACTCGAGCATCAAAGAATTTGCCCCGCGGATCATCATGGCGAGTTTGCAGGCTTTCGGTCAAACCGGGCCGCGGCGCGACTATGTGAGCTTTGGCCCGATCCTCATGGCGTATTCCGGCATGGCCTACCTTTGGCGCGATCCCGACATTGAACGGCCCGGCGCCGGTTGCCAGACGGCGTTTCCCGACTACGTGGCGCCATCCTACGGTGCCCTGGCGATCCTGGCCGCGCTGCACCATCGGGCGCGCACGGGGAAGGGACAGTACATCGATATTTCACAGGCCGAAACCGCCGCATCGATGCTTGGCCCGGCGTATTTGGAGTATCTCGTCAACGGCCGGGAGCCCGAGCCCCAGGGTAACTTCAGCGCTACCGCGGCGCCGCACGGCTGTTACCGGTGCAAGGGAGATGACCGCTGGTGCGTGATCGCGATCGAATCGCAGGAGGAATGGATTCGATTTTGTGAACTTGCCGGGCATCGCGAGTGGTTATCGGATCACCGGTTTTCCGAGCCGGCGACGCGGGTCGTGTATCGCCAGGAACTTGATTATTGGGTCGGCAAGTGGACGGCCCAGCACACGCCGCATCAGGTGATGATCATGTTGCAACGCGCGGGCATCGCCGCCGGCGTCGTGCAGACCGCAGAGGATCTTTATCGCGATCCGCACCTGCGCGAGCGCGGCTTTGCGCGCGAGGTTTTCCATCCGCAAGTCGGTGCGCTCACCCGCGCAGGGTTAACGGTGCGTTTGGGCAATCAGGCTCACGCGCCGGGCGGTTACGCTCATGTCGCCAGCGAGGACAACGAGACGGTACTTGGGGATATTCTCGGCCTGTCCGGCGAGCAGATTCGCGATCTCACCGAGCGGCAGGTGCTGCGTTAACCAATCTTCTCGCCCAGGCGCCGTGGCGCAAAAAAAGACTCAACTCAATAGCGCTCATCCGGCCATGCGCCGGGCCGAGCGCCATCTGGCCAAAGTCGATCCGATCATGAAGCAGCTGATTGCCCGGCATGGTCCTTGTCCGCTCGCGGAACGGGAGTTCCAGCCGTTTCACATGCTGGCCAATTCGATCATCAGCCAGCAGCTTTCGATCCACGCCGCGGCGGCGATCAAGCAGCGCTTAGCGCTGTTGATTCCGCCGCCGTTTTCTGCGGAAGGATTCCTGCGAATCTCCCACGAGCAATTGCGCGGCGCCGGTTTGTCGCAGGCCAAAGCACGTTACATTTTCGATCTGGCCGGCCGCGTTTGCGACGGCCGCATTCTATTCGATCAAATCATCGCCAAAGATGATGAAGAGGTGATTGAAACCCTCGCGGAATGCCCCGGCATCGGCCGTTGGACGGCCGAGATGTTTCTCATCTTCGGCCTCAAACGGCTCGACGTGCTGGCGGTCGGCGACGCCGGCCTGCAGCGCGCGGCGAGAATTCTCTACGGGACAAAGCGCAAATCAAAAACATTGCTGGCGCGTGTTGCGGAACCCTGGCGGCCCTATCGCTCGGTGGCATCTTGGTATCTGTGGCGGTCGCTGGAGGATGTAATTTAACCAAGCAGAAACCCGGCCGACGGACTACCGCACGTAGGCTTCCAAACACAGACCGGATTCTGAGACCAGGAAGTAGTGCCGGAGATCTGGGCGACTTGGACGGAATTATGCTCAGTTGCTCGTCAAACATTTGCTTGCAGTTCGCAGAGTGGCAATTATCGCGTATTAAAGACGCGTGCAAACAGAAGATTTACTTCCTATCTTCCGGTTTGACGTATTTCACCGACGCGCCGCCTTTTTGCGAGTGGAGATAGCCTTCCACATCGCTGAGCGGGTTGGTGTAGTAGCGCAGGCGGTGTTGGACGAGATCGTCGGCGCGCAGCGCCATGTCGAACGGCAGATCCTTTTGCATGTAGGCGGCGATCTTGGCGTTCTCCAGAGTCGCGCCGTTGCGGCTGGCGAGTTCTTGGGCGAGGGTGTCGACGAAACTATCGAGCTCGTTTTCGGGCATGACCTGGGAAACCAGGCCGACACGCTCGGCTTCGACGCCGGTCAGATTTCTGCCGGTGAGGGAAATGTAGAACGCTTTCTTGAAGGGAA
Organism: uncultured Pseudomonadota bacterium; assembly: GCA_946478635.1. Next base: position 7,053 of record CAMLCX010000116.1, on the reverse strand, counting down.
TGCCGGCGTGAAACAGCGACGGCGTGGCGGTCGCGCCGTAGCTGCCGCGAATCACTTCGGGCATGCCGAACTTTGCGGTATCGGCGCTAATGACCAAATCGTGGCCGTTGATCATCGCCAAGCCGCCGCCGAGGCACCAGCCGCGCACTTTGGCGACGGTGACCTGGGGCAGCTTGCGCATGATGTCGACGATCTCCGCGACGCCGCCGAAGCCGCGCGTGCGCCGGCGGTTGTCCTGCCCGCGCATGTCGTACAGATCGCGGCCGGATGAGTAAGAGTCGCCCGCGCCGGCGGTGACGATGCAGCGGATCTTTTCGTTTTCGGCGAGGGATCGTAGCGTGCTGGAAATTTCGGCGAGCAAGGCGACGCTCAAGGCGTTTTTCTTCTCGGGACGATTGAGGGTCAGCCGGGCGATACCGCTGGTTTCGTCGATGTTGGCGGTGATGAATTTCAATTCAGCCATGTTTTTCTCCGTGCAATTGGATTTGTTCAAAACGTTCAAAATGTTCAAGCCGTTCAAATCGTTCAATCGTTTCACTAGGTCGCTTGAGCTGATTCCGGGAAATATTTTCGGAAAGATCTTTCACTTCGTGAGACCAGTGTGAACTGGTGTTCATGGTTCGACGGCGCTCACCATGAGCGGAATCACTCCTTTTCGAACATAATCACTGAGCCGTTCGCCCTGAGCCGCGTCGAAGGGCTTCGGTTGAGTTTCACACAGTCGCCGCTCTAGACGACATCTACAGACGCGGATCTAGGCAAAGCGATAAAAGGCCCTCGCATTGCCCGCAAGAATCTTCTGCTTAGTGTTGTCGGAAATATCTTTGCGGCGCACGATCTGGCTGACGCTGTGCGGCCATTCCATGTCCCAGTGCGGATAGTCGGATGCGTACATCATGCACTCATCGCCGAATTGTTCGATGACCAAGGGCAGCGCCGACTCCTCCCCCTCGCAGGTGAAGTAGCAGCGATGGTCTTTGATGTACTCGCTCGGCAACAGCTTGAGCGGTTCCATTTCGGATTTTCGAAGCAGATATTTTTCGTCGAAGCGCTCCATCCAGTAGGGCAGAAAGCCGACGCCGGCTTCAAGAAAGCCGACTTTGAGTTTCGGGAAGCGATCGAGCACGCCGTTGGAGATGATCGACACGAGCGAGAGCATTTGCTCGAAGGGATGGGACGTCATGTGCACGCCGATGTATTTATGGAAACGCGTGTTGCCGACCGCCACCTGCGCGGTGGCGTGAAACCCGACCGGCACGCCGAATTCTTGGGCTTCGGCATAGATCGGATCGAACTGCGGCTGGCCCAAATCCAATCCCTGTTGCACGTAGGTCGGCATCATCACTCCCACCGCGCCTTTTTCGGTCACGGCGCGGCGCACTTCTTTGACGGCTTCAGATACGACTTGCGGCGCGATGACGGCGGCGTATTTCACGCGATTGCCGCTCTCCTTGCAGAAATCGCAGGCCCAGTCGTTGTACGCCTTCGCCAGTTCCGCGGCGAGATCGAGCTCGCGCACCAGGCCGATGGCCAGCGCATTGCTCGGATAGGCGATCGCGTCGCCGATCTTTTCGACATCGAGGTCCTTGCAGTATTCGCCGGGATTGTTCGGCTTGCGGCCGGTGGTGCCATTCAAGAAAATATCCCAGCCGAAGGAAGGGAAATAGGGTCCGCTGCGCGCGCGATATTTTTCCGGCAAATAATTCCTGTACGCCGGGCCGTCAAGGTGATGGGCGTCGGCGTCGATAATCGTAAAGTCCACGATCAAGCCTCCTGTGTAGAGTTGCTGTCGAAAATTGAACTTTGAACCTTGAACGGTTGAACAGCGTTGGTTGTTCAAGGTTCAAAGTTCAAGGACAGCATGCGCATCAATCAGTCCTGGAGTCCGTGGCGCTGGGCGAGTTTTAAAAAGATCGAGCCGAGGACGATTGTCCCGATCGCGATGACGAGACTGAAGGCGGCCAGCTCGCCAACGTGACCATTGTCCCAGAGCTCCCAGATGGTCACGGCGACGACCTGCGAACCGGGTGAGTAGAGCAGCAGCGCGATGGACAGCTCTCTGAAGGTGATGAGAAAGATGTAAATCCAACCGGCGAGCAAGGCCGGCATGATCAACGGCACAACGACGTGACGCACCATCTGAAACCAGCTCGCGCCGCTGGCCATGGCGCCTTCTTCGAGCTCCTTATGGAGGCTCAATAGCGCGGAGTGGCTGAAGCGAATGCCGTAGGGGACGTAGCGCGCGATGAACGCCAGCACCAAAATCCAGATCGTGCCGTACACGGGAATCGGCAGCATGAGGTACATTTTCAAAATCGCGATGCCCATGACGATGCCGGGAAAGACCAGCGGCAACATGGCCATTTGATCCAAGATCCAGCGGCCTTTGATCGAGGCGCGGACAATCAACCATGCGGCGAAAAACGTAATCGCAATTGCCACGGTCGCCGACGTCACGCTGACCGTGATGCTATTCATGATCGAGCGGATGATGCCGCTGTCGTTGAAGGCAGTGACGTAGTTGTTGAAGGTCAGCATCTCGAGGGCTTTGCGCGACGGTATTTGAGCGAAAGGAAGGAACGAAGACCAGGCGATGGCGGCAATCGGGAAGAGCTGAAGCAACGGCAAAACCAACATGAGCAAGCCGCCGAGCCAGCGCCATTTGCCCAGAGCAACGCGGTGCGGGCGATAGTTTTTGCCGCTGATGGTGGTGAATTTATAGGTTTTGCTGGTGATGCGGTAATAGGGAATCAGTCCGAGGGCGACGATCACGATCAGGATGATCGAATAGGCGCTCGCTTCGCCGTACTTCGGAATGAGACCGCCTTTGATCTGTAAATAGATTTTCGTCGTCAGCACTTCGACGCCGGCGGGAATGCCGATCAGCGCCGGGATCTCGAAAGCTTCCAGGGAACGGATAAAAGTCAGAATCAAAACCGCCAGCACGCTCGGCATGGCCAGCGGAAACGTGACCTTCTGAAACACCTGCCAGCCGCTGCTGCCCGCGGTGGTCGCGGCCTCTTCCAGCGAGGGATCCATGGAGCGAAACGGCGTCGACATGAGCAGAAAGACGATCGGAATCCACAGAAAGCTTTCAACCAAAATCATGCCGCCGAGAGTGAATATATTGAGAAAGGGACCGCCGATGAGCGCGTTCCCGACGGCGTTGAGTATTCCGGCTTTGGGGCCGAGCAGCATGATCCAGCCCACAACTTTAATAATGCCGGGGATCGCGAACGACACGTAGGCGGACACATAGGCGAGATTGCGAAACGGGGCGTCGCTGCGCTCAGCGAGCCATGCGAGCGCCGTGCCGTAGGCAATCGCGATCGCCGAGCTGCCGATTGAAAAAATCATCGAGTTCCACAGCAGTGTTTTGACGTCGCCGAGGGATTCGATGATGTTGACAAAATGCTGGATCGTAAAGCTGCCCGCTTGCAGCCCGCGATCGGTGACCAGGCTTGTGTGCAGGATGAAAAAAAACGGCGGCAGCACCAGGTAGGCAAGCGCGACGGTAGTAAAAAGAAACAAGACCTGAGCTGGATTGCGCATCATCATCGCATACATAGTTTGGCCCCCGGGTTTTTGCGGTTCTGAGCCGCACGTTGGCGAATTTGCATCAGCTCCGATTCGAAACGCAGAACGCGAAATTGGCTATGGCCAGCTATATACCAAAATCAACGGGCAAGACAATGCAGCCTATTTGATGCACGAGGGGTGGGCGTTAGCCCGGCCCGGGCAGTTTACCCCCTCGGGTTACGCCCACGGGCCGATGAACGGCTCGCCGCTGTAAGTATCCGACAGCGGCTGCAAGGTTTCGGGCCAGTTGTTCGGGTCCACCTTGCGGCGCAATTCCCGCGGGCGCGGCCGCCCGTCCCAGCCGACTTGCTCCATATAATAGTAGAGCTCCAGGCAATGGCCGTCCGGGTCGAAGGCATAGGCGGCGTAGTCGATGCCGGGATGAAGTTCCGGCGGGATAATGTCGGTCTCGACGCACACGCCGTTTTCGCGCAGAAAGCTTACCGCCGCTCTGAGCTGCTGATAATTCGCCAACTGCAGACCGAATGACATGTTTGACGTCGTTTGGCTCAGGCCGAGCTTTTTGCGCCACGCCTTTGGAAAAAGCGCGAGCGAATGGTGCTCATTATCGGAGCGCAGAAACGCGCAGCGTTCACCTTGCCATTCGACTTCTTCCGTCAGCGTGAAGCCGAGAACCTGTTCGTGCCAACGTTTTAACGACGCATAATCATCGACGAAGAGATTGACCGGGCCGACGCGTGTGATCTTGAAAGGCTGCGGCAGCATCACGCCGTCGACGTCGTGCTTGAGCGGCATCGAACTCACGTGGCGGTAGCCGTCCAGCACCTGGATGCCTTTTTCCATGTCGGCGCGCACAAGCTCGTAGTCGGGCAACTGGGGTTCCCGGGGTGGCGTCGGCGTGCCGTGACGCATCGGTACCGGGCGGGCGTAGCCGTTCCAGCCGATTTGTTCGATGCCATAATAGAGTTCGAAAATCTGCTCGTCCGGCGCCCACACATAAAGATGAAATTGCGAACCGCCGCCGCCGGCCCGGCCCTCGCGCATGATCTCGACGCCGAGATCGCGAAAATACTTGCTGGCCTCGACCATCTCCGTAACGCTCTGAACCTGCCAGGTAATTTGATTGATGTCGTTCTCCGGTCGAAAGTGTTTGGCGTTATGGCCGGCGAATTGGCGCTCGTTGAATTTCTTTTTGTCGAATAGCGCGAAGGAATGATGATCGCCGGCGTGTCTGCCGAAAAAACCGGCGCCAGAGGGTTCGGTGATGAAGAAACCCAGCAGATCGAAGTAAAATCGCCTGCTTGCTTCGAAGTCCGAAGCATTGAAGCCGAAATGGCCGAGTCGGCGGATCTTGAATGGACGATCGAGCATGACGCCGCCGACGTTGTATGTTTTTGCGTTTTCTCCCATGCTGGTTCTCCTCGGCCTGCGAGACTATCAAAGCCAGTTACAATTAAACACTATACTCTTGAAATTCCACGCACCAGTTTTACTGGGACTCGTCAAGCACGGTCAAGACCTTTTGGATCTCATGTTACCGATGTATCTTTAAATCTACTCCGATGTTGTGTGTCGCCACTCGTTAGCTATCAATTTTCGTCGGTGGCTAAAATGTGCTGGCGAATCTTCACCTTGATAAAAACTATGGCCGTGTGGCCCACGCAGTTACGCCCCTCAAATATTACAAATAATTAATCGGGGTTGTGATTATTTCCAAGCTTCAGGAAAACTAAAGGGCGTTTACGCACGCCGCAATAGTTTATTGAATTACTCGAAGATTGCAGCCAGGCTAAAAACACCGTATGGCTGCTATCGCGGTTGCAAGCGCCTCGTAAGTTTGGGATATCATCGAGACGAATCAGTCAGTCCAATGTTTTGCCAACAAATTCTAAGTCAAAGATAAAACAATGGAACACGCAACGAATAATCGCTGGGACCTGGAAGCGGATGTAATCGTGATTGGCTCGGGGGCGGCGGGGTTGCCGGCGGCGATCAAGGCGGTCGAAGGCGGTGCGTCGGTCATCGTCGTCGAGACGAATTACGACGTCGGCGGGCACGCCATTTTGAGCGGCGGCCATATGGCTCTTGGCGGCGGCACCAGCGCGCAGAGAAAATATGGGATCGAGGACTCGCCGGACACGGTCTTTTCCGATCTTACGGATTGGTCGATCGTCCAACCGAATGGGTCGCCGGATTTTCGCTACAATGACCGGGCGGTGATGCGTGCCTTCGCCAATCATTGCGCGCTGACCTATGAATTCCTACTCGCCAATGGCGTCGAGTTCGCCGATAAAGCCCCCGACAATCACGGTGCTTCGACGACCGGAAATTCCGCGCCGCGGGAAAACCATGCTGTCTGGACCAAGGGCGCGGGATTGGAAAGTCCCAATGCCGCCAACGGCACGAGCGTGATCAGACCTCTTGAAGCGAGTGCGCGAGCCAAGGGCGTGCGGTTTTTGCTTAACTACAAAATGACGAGCATTATTCGCGAGCCGTCGGCGCAGGGGAAAGCCGGGCGCGTAATCGGCATCACCGCGGCGCACACGCCGCGAATCATGCCGGGAGCGACCACGCCGCTAAAAAGCTTTCGCTCCGAAGGCAATATCGAAAGCACGAAAGCGACGGTGAATTTGCGCGCGGCCAGGGCGGTGATCGTCGCCACGGGCGGGAGCACCAGCGACATCGAGTTTCGCCGCATGTTCGATCCGCGCCTGACCCCGGTGATCCAAGTCGGCGGTGAGCCCTATAGTTATCAAGACGCCAGCGGCGAGCTTGCGGCGATGGCGGTGGGCGCGTCGCTTTGGGGCCTGGTCAATCAGACATTGGAAAACGGCGCGACCATGCGCACCCAGCGCGCGCTAGCGACCAGGTATAATTACACGACGTGGAAGCTGGAGAGCCCGATCTTTCCGTTGGTGAAATCGACCGGCTTTAACGTCAAGGACTGGCAGAACCTCATTTTGGTGAACCAGGTCGGCAAGCGGTTTTACGACGAGACCAAGGGCGATGTGCCGCACGGAAATAACGGCGGCCAAGTCATCCCGTATACGCCCAACGATTATCGCAACGCCGAACACGTCAAGTACAATCCGACCAAGTACAATTTTACCCACGCGGCGCTGGCGATGAACGAATATTCAGAGCCGCCCGACTATTGCGCCGGGCCCCAGTGGGCCATCTTCGATGCCGGCGCAGTGGAGCGCGAAGGATGGAAGGTTATGGCGCCGTACGTCGATCCGGAAGGATATTTCTTTAGCGCCAACACGCTTGACGAGCTCGCAGCGGCAATTAAAAACGAATATCAGGCCAAACCGATGAGGGGCAAGGTTTTGCAAGCGACGGTGGAGCGTTACAACGCAATGGTCGATCGCGGCGAGGACATCGACTTCGGCAAGCCGGCGCCTAAGTACAAAATTCAAACGCCGCCGTTCTACGCCGCATGGGCGACCTTGATCGTGCATGACACACGCGCCGGTTTGAGAATCAACGCGAAGTGCCAGGTGATCGACATGA
>CAMLCX010000115.1 GCA_946478635.1 uncultured Pseudomonadota bacterium | reverse complement strand
CGCCGGCCACGTTTTGAATGATGATGTTTGGATTGCCGGGAATATGCTTCGGCATGAACTCCGCCACCAGACGAGGGTAGAGATCGTAGACATCGCCCGGCTTGGCGGCCGCTATGATCGTGATCGTCTTGCCTTGATAGAAGGGCGTCTGGGCTGAGACATTCGAGATCCAGGCCATAAATAACAGCGAAAAGAAGATGATATGCCGATTCATAAGCTCTCCCTTCAATGATTCAGCGGACTATTGGACTCAGCTATCTTAATCTACGTTCCCAATAATTTTTTCATTCGCTCCACGACTTCGGGCGGTTGCGCGATAATTTCCTTTCCCAGCGCTTCCAGGCCTTCGCCGGAAACCGGATCCAACCAGCATGAGTGCGAGCATAAATTGGCCCTTTGCGGCTGAGCGATCGCTAGATGTTCACGCGCCGTCATTCCGGCGGAAGCCGGGATTTAGTCCCCGGTCAGTCAATCGCCCAACAGCTTGCGCATGCGCGCAACGACGTCGGGCGGCGTGGTCATCACATCTTTTGCGAGTGTCTCCATCTCGTCCCATCTGGTCGGATCGATCTCGAGTCTGCGCCGCTCTGCCTCAGCGAGGAACGCGCCCTCGGTCAGCGTCTTGTCAAACGCATCGCGCAGGATCTTGATGCGCTCCGGCGGCACTCCAGGAGGGGCGACAATGGGGCGTCCCAGATCGCCCGATGCCAGGATGACTTTCGCCAGGACCCGTCCCGACGGGCTGGTTTTATACTTATCCATCAGCTCATAAATTGTCGGCGAATCCTTGACCCGGGGATCGCGCTGGTTGCCGGTTTGAATCAGCACATTGGTGAAATTCCGTTTGCGCCAGGAGATAAACGGTTCTCGAGCGTAGTAGGCCGTGATCGTAAATGCCCGGCACTGGAGCTCGCCGCGTTCCACCGCAAGATCGATATCCTGTCCCGACACGTAGCCCGACACGATGTCGAACTTGGAGCCGAGCACGTCCTCTAAAAGCTTTGGTATGTAGTAGCCGGCGGAGGCAATACCGGTGGAACCGCACTTCGGAGCAGTGGCCGCCTTGCGGACGTCGTCGATCGACTTGTACGGCGTGTCGGCGCGCATGTAGAGGAGCTGGTTCGATTTTACCGGACTGCCGAGCCAGTTCCATTTAGCCCAGTCGTATTTCACTTCCGGTCTCTTGATCAGCTGATCAAAATAGAGCGCGGGATAGATTGCGGCCAGTGTCAGCCCATCGGGTTTAGCGACATTGTAAACTTGATTGGCGGCGATCAACGAAGCCGCGCCGGGTACATTTTGCACGATGATATTGGGATTGCCGGGGATATGCTTGGTCCAGTATTCCGCCAGGAGACGCGGATACAAATCGTAGACATCGCCGGCCTTGGTGCCGACGGCAATGCTGATGGTCTTACCCTGGTAGAAGGGCGTTTGTGCAAGTAGTCCCGAGCTCCACCCCAGGGTGAGTACTAAAACGAGAATCAGAATCATAATCTTTTCTCTCCGAAAATTTTGCGCCGAGCATATCCTCCAACGCCGCAGCAATGCAACCTTGAGAGACAGCCGGCCAATTTATCTATTTTCCGCCCAACAGTTTTTCCACTCTTTGCACGACATCAGATGACGCTCCCATGACCTCTTTCGCCAGGGTTTCCAGGTCAGCACCGGTCGCCGGATCCAGATCCAGCCTTCGTTTCTCCGCTGCAGCCTTCAAGGTGGGGTCGTCCATTGATTTGTCAAAGGCATCACGAAAAATCTTGAGACGGTCCGCGGGGACTCCTGGCGGCGTGACAAGCGGCCGCCCGAACTCACCGGCAGACAAAATTACTTTCGCCAAGCTTCTCGCCTGCGCGTTGGTTTTATATGTGTTCATTAACTCATAAAGTGTCGGCGCATCCTTTAACCGGGGATCGCGCTTGGCGCCGCTCTGCATCAGTACGTTGACGAAGCCTCTTTTCCGCCAGGAGATGAAGGGCTCGCGGGCAAAGAATGCGGTAAGCGTAAACGCCCGGCATTGAAGTTCGCCGCGCTCCACGGCTAGATCGATGTCTTGACCGGCCTGGTAGCCGGAAACGATATCAAACTTCGTTCCGATGGTTTCTTCCATCAGCTTCGGCATGTAGTAGCCCGTGGATGTTGCGCCGGACGCACCGCACTTGGGCGCGTTGGACGCTTTACGGACGTCTTCAATGGATTTATACGGTGTGTCGGCGCGCATGTACATCAGATGGTTCGATGTGACCGGATTGCCGATCCAACCAAACTTTGTCCAGTCAAATTTGGCTTCGGGTTTTTTCCTAAGCTGCTCGAAATAGAGTGCCGGATAGATGGCGCCGATCGTCAGCCCGTCTGGCTTGGAGACGTTGTAAAGCTGATTGGCGGCGATCATTGATGCGGCGCCGGGCACGTTTTGGATGATGATATTTGGATTTCCCGGAATATACTTCGGCATAAATTCGGCGAGCATGCGCGGATACAAATCGTAAGCGTCGCCGGCTTTTGTGCCGACAATGATCGTAATGGTCTTGCCTTGATAAAACGGCGTCTGCGCCTGGGCATGCCCAACCGCGAAAAGGAACATCAAAAATAGAGTCACGAACCAACGGTGCATGTAGTGCTATCCTCCTCAAAATAATTTCGACCGAACCGTACCATTTAAAAAACTAGAATCAACCGACTGGCCTCATTTCTGAGGCCCGTCGGGGCATTCGAGGGGCATCAGGAAGGAATCTAGGTTCATTAAATAGGCGTGAACATCAATTCCCGAGAATCTTTTTTACCCGCGCCAATACTTCCGCCGGCTGCTGCAGGATCTGCTGCGCGAGTTTTTCCAAATTCGCTCCGGGGGTGGGATCGACGTCCATGCGCTGCTTTTGCGTTTCAGCGAGCAACTCGGGATCTTTCATGGACTGATCGAATGCGCGTCGCAGCACTTCGATGCGGTCCGGCGGTATTCCCGGAGTGCCGATGATCGGCCGTCCAAAGGATTCCGCGGCGAGAATGACCTGGGCGACTCGGCGGCTGTTCTCCGGCACTTTTTCCTTGTCGAAGATCTCCGCGATGGTCGGCACGTCGGGAATTCGCTCGTCGCGCTTGGCTCCTGTATAAATAAGGACGCGCACGAAGTTTTTCTTTTGCCAGCTCAAAAACGGTTCGCGACCGAAGTAGGGCGAAGCCGTCATGCCGCGGCAAATGACTTCGCCCTTTTCCACAGCGATGTCGATCTCGGATCCGCCCGGATAGCCGAGGACCGTGTTAATTTTCAGCGGCGGCAAGGTGTCTTCCAGCATGCGCGCGAGGATAAAATCCGTGCTGACGGTCCCGGTCGAGCCGCACTTGGGCGGCTCTTTGGAATTTTTGATATCGGCGATGGATTTGTAGGGGCTGTCAGCGCGCATGTAAAGAATCATCGGTTCGTTGACGGGCGAGCCGATCCAGGCGAACTTGCGCAGGTCGAATTTGACTTCGGCCCGGCCGACGATTTGATCGAGATAAATGCCGCTGCTCGGAAAGCCGATCGTCAAGCCATCGGGTTTAGCCACACTGTAGACATAATTGGCTGCGATCACCGAGCCTGCCCCGGGCATATTTTGCACGATAAATGTCGGGTTGCCCGGAATATATTTCGGCATGTAACGCGACAACAGCCGCGCCCAGCGGTCATAAAACCCGCCCGTGGTAAAGCCGACGACGACCTTGACCTGTTTACCCTGATAGAATGGCGCAGCTTGTGCGTTGAGATTGGCGGCGGAGACGAAAAACAGAAATAAGACCAGTATTGCAGATCTCATTAATGCTCCTTTTGGGTTTTTCTCATTCGAGAATTTTCTTCACCCGTTCGAGGACTCCCGGCGGCTGATTCATCACTCTTTTGGCCAGGGCCTGCAGTTGTTCGCCGGTGACCAGCTCCACGTCCATCCGGGCTTTCTTGGCTTCGGCCAATAATTCGGGATTGCTCATAGATTTGACGTAGGCCTCGCGCAGGATATTCACCCGATCCGCCGGCGTGCCTGGCGCAACGATCATCGGCCGGCCGAAGTCGCCGCCGCGCAAAATGACATCCGCGACCCGACGGCTCTCATCCGCGGTATTTTCTTTGTTAAAGATCTCGTAGATCGTCGGCACTTCCGCGGCGCGAGCATCGCGCTTCTCCGAGGTTTGCAGGATATGCTGGTCGAAACCCTTCTTATGCCAACTATCGAAAGGCTCGCGGCCGAAGTGGGGAGCGATGGTCATGCCGCGGCACTGGACTTCGCCTTTTTCAACGGCGATATCGATTTCGCTGCCGCCGGCGTATCCCAGGATCGTGTTGATTTTGATCCCAAGCGTGTCCTCGAGAACTCGCGCGATCAAGTAGTCGGCGCCGGCCGTGCCGGTGGCGCCGCACTTGGCCGGCTCGGGCAGTTTCCTCATGTCCTGGACGGATTTGAACGGAGCATCGGCGCGCGCGTAGAGGATAATGTCGCTCTTTTCCGGCGAGCCGATGAAGTAGCCCTTGGTGAGATCGAAGCGAACTTCCTTGCGCCCGGCGATTTGATCGAGATAGACGCCGTAGTTGGGCATCACGAGGGTGAGTCCGTCCGGTTTAGCGACGCCAAAAACATGATTCATCGCAATCATCGACCCGGCGCCGGGCATGTTCTGGACGATGAAGTTGGGATTGCCGGGAATGTAAAGCGGCGTAAAGCGAGCGAGCAGCCGCGCCCAGCGGTCGTAAAATCCTCCCGGGGTCAGCCCGACGATGATGCGCACGGTCTTGCCTTGATAAAAATTCGCTTGCGCGAATGTTAGTTCAAGGTTCAACGGGTTGAACAGTTCAAGGGCCAGAACGAACAGAAATCCGAGAACGTTGACCTTTTGAACTCTTGAACCTTTGAACCGATTCCGCAAAAGCCTTTTCATAATTGACCTCAGTCCGAGAGTATCCTCTTAACCCGATTGAGCACGTCCTGGGGCTGGTTCATCAGCTCTTTCATTAGCGCCTGGAGATCTTCGCCGGGCGTATGTTCCATGTCCATGTGGCTTTTGTTTGCTTCCTCGATCAGGCCCGGGTCACGCATCGCCTTGGCATAAGCATCGCGCAGTGTCTTTATGCGATCCGGCGGATTGCCCGGACCAGCCACCATGGGCCGGCCGAAGTCGCCGCTCGCCATGATGACCCTCGCGACACCGCGCATGACCTCGGGAGATTTATACTGATCCATCAGCTCGAACAGAGTCGGCGCATCGCCCATGCGCGGATCGCGCTTGGGGCCGCTTTGAAGAATATGGCGGTCGAAACCTTTCCTGTGCCAGCTGTCGAACGGCTCGCGGCCAAAATGCGGCGGGATGTCCATACCCCGGCAGACGATTTCGCCGCGCTCGACGGCGACATCGATTTCACTGCCTCCTTGGTAGCCGCTCACGGTGTTGAGTTTCGCCTTGAACGCCTCATCCATGATTTTGGCGAGCAAGTAACCGGTGCTTGCGGTGCCCGTTGAGCCGCACTTCGGCGCTTCCTTGGCCTGAATAATATCGGCGAGAGTTTTGAAGGGAGTGTCGGCGCGAAAATAGAGCATCGTCGGCGCCTTTTCCTGGGTGCCGATGAATTCAAATTTCCTCACATCGAACTTCACTTCTGAGCGGCCGACAATCTGATCCAGATATAAACTATTGATCGGCACGAGCAGCGTCAGGCCGTCGTTTTTGGCGATATTGAAAACGTAATTGGCCGCGATGACGGAGCTTGCTCCCGGCATGTTTTGCACCAGGAAGTTGGGGTTGCCGGGAATGTACTTGGGTATGTAGCGAGACAAAAGTCTCGCCCAACGGTCGTAGAATCCTCCCGGCGTAAATCCGACGACGATGCGCACGGTCTTGCCGGTGTAAAATGGCTCGCTCTGGGCACGTGTGACGCGGGCCAAGCCGATGACCGAGCAAATCGTGAAGATTGCAGCGCTGGCCCATCGTGAAGGATTTGTTGCTCTCATCGCCGTGCTCCTCCTCAGAGAAAGACCGGTTAGATCAGGCGGAACAGGAAAGAAACGGCTTGCCGCGCTCTGGAACGTCGGGCCTCATGACAGTGGCGCCGAGTTCAAGCTATTTGGTCGTAAGTATCAACCGTTCAATCCCAGCCACGTGGTGAGCAAGCCCTCGGGGAACGGCAGGTTGAGTAGTTTTACGAAAAGTCCGTAAAAAAACACGAAGGCAATGACCGTCAACACGATCGACAAAACCCACGGTTCCTTGCCCTGAAACCTCATGTAGGTGAACATCATTAACGGTATGGAGATGATGAATCCGAAGAGCCATATGGCGACAAAAAAACCCAAGAGCCAGGAGAACATGATGATGGCCCTATTCTTCGCGGTCACGGGATCGATGTCTTTGGTGAACTGATAATCCATCGGAGTTGCGTCGGCCGACTGTTTGGCCTTAATGCCTTTTAAGTCCAGGATAACCTGGACGATAGCGAGGACCAGCATCGGGATGCCGATGGCCCAGGGATAGAGCCGCGCCTGCATTCGCCACTCCTGCGCCATATAGACGAACACACAAAAAAATACGAGAGCGCAAAAGCTAAATAAAGCCTCGGGTCTGATCTTCAACGGAAACTCCTTTCACATGCCTGGCAAGCGCCGGCGTCCCCAGCAATCCCTAGAGCGGCGCAATGTAGCAAAGTTCTTTGCGCGAGTCTATTACTTTTGCTCAAGCGGGCCTTTGGATCAATGCTCCGGTTTATCGATGTTGGAAGTTCGCTTAGCACAGAGTTGAAGGATGGGTCAATGCCAATGGCGCTCTTCCGTTGGCTGCGCAAGGTGTGATAAGTGAACAGAGACTCGGCTATGATTATCGTGAGCGATCAAGGTTTTACTTCAAACTATTAAGAAATTGCTCGACCATGGAGTTTAATCTCTCACCGGCAGACGAAGCCTTGCGCAAGGTCGTCGAAGAGTTCGTGCGCGATGAGCTCATCCCGCTGGAGGCGGAATTTGCCAACGCGCCCGACATTTTCGAAGGCAGTCGTTGGAAAAGCCGTGTTAAGAATAGCCCGGACCCCGAAGTTCAGCGATATCTGGGGATTATGTCCGAGCTGGAAAGAAAGGCCGAGGCCAAGGGCCTCTGGCGCGTCGACGTGCCCAAAGAATACGGCGGCGCGCAGGTCGACAACGTCGCCATGATCGCGCTGACCGAAGAGCTCGAAAAAAGCTCCATTCCTTTCGAGCTCGGCAACCACGTTTCCAATATCCTTTATAACTGCAAGGGCGACCAGATCGACAAGTATCTATGGCCATGCATCCGTGGCGAGAAAACGTCCGCCTTTGGCCTGAGCGAGCCGGCCTCCGGCGCAGACCCCTCGATGATGCAAACAACGGCGGCGCCGGACGGCGACTATTTCGTGATCAATGGCACCAAAATGTTTCCAACTTTTGCCGACGTCGCGGATTTTGTCCAGCTCTTCGCACGACTGCCGGGGACCGCCGGACGCGAAGGCGTCACTTGTTTGCTCGTCGACACCGGCACGCCGGGATATCGGGTCGTGCGCAGCATAGCGACGATCGCCGGCACGGAACCGTGCGAATTGGTTTTTGAAGATTGCCGCGTGCACAAATCGCAAGTGCTCGGTGAAGTCGGCCAGGGTTGGGCGCTTAATCAAGCGTGGCTCGGCGCGAGAAGGTTTCAAGTCGGCATTCGAGCCCATGGCAAATCCCAGCGCGTGTTGCGAAGCGTGCGAGATCTATTGCGCCGCGATCCAAAAGAGGCGGAAACGTTTGTCGCCCGGATCGGTTATTTTTTAGGCGAGCTCGATGCGCTCCGGTTGCTCACGTATCTCGGCGCCTGGAAGGCGGATCAAATGCTCGATGTCCGTTCGGAGTCGGCCAACGTAAAATTGTTTGCCACCGAGCTGCTGCATCAGATCGTCGATTTCGCGCTCGAAGTTTCCGGGCCGGCGGCGTTCAGAAAGCACCACGTTTTGGCGCGCGCGTTCCGTCACTCGCGGGCCCTGCGAATCATCGAAGGACCTTCTGAAATACAGCGGCATATCATCCAGCGCGCGTTGTTTCGTGAAGGAGCCGCCTCACTGGAGCTGCAATAAAAAAGGCGTGAGGCATGAGTCGTGCGGCGCGAGTGAAGAGAGTCTCAGAGTTCCTGCTCAAGCCTCGCGCCTCAAGCCTGGGTTTCTATGGATCTTAAACTCACCGAAGAACAAAAACTCATCAAAGACAGCGCAGCCCAGTTCGTCGATCGGGAATTGATTGCGCGCGAGGGCGCCTATCTGCGCCAGGGGCAACCTTTTCTGCCGCCCGGAGATCCGGCGCGGCGCGACCTTGAGCCCGGAATTCGGGAGGAATTGGTTCAACGCGCCCGCCAGATCGGCCTTTGGCACCTGGAGTTGCCGGAGCCGATGGGGGGCTCGGCGTTGGGCGCGGTGGCGCGCGTGCTCATTCACCGGGAGTTTGGCAGATCGATTTTGCCTTTTCGACCTGTCACCATTCCGGAGTTCATGTTCGAGTCCGAGTATGGCCAAAGACTTGCCGACGGCTCGCTTTCGCTGTTGCTTGCCTTCGATGAGGCGCATAAGACCGGCGAGCTGAGCCAGCTGCAGATACTCTATCGACAGGAGCCGGATGGCTGCACGCTGCGCGATTCTTCGATCTCTGTTTCCAATACCAAAGCCGATTTGTTTTTAATGCCGGCGCGGGAACAGGGGACGCAGCGGTTGGGAGTGTTCGCCATCGAGAGGGAGTCGCCCGGCCTCACCATCGCCGATGAAGTTGATTTGACCACTGATGGCACGGTGGCGCGCCTCACGCTGCGCGGCTGCAAGATTCCCATCGAGCAACTCGTCGGCTACGAATACGAAGCCGGCGCGCTTATCGCCTCCGAACAATTGAACATGGCGGCGCGCTGCCTGGGCATTGCCATGCGCTGTCTTGAGGCCTCAATCGAGCACGCGCGCAATCGCGTGACCTTCGGCCGCCGGCTGGCGGAACGGCAGGCGATCCAATGGATGCTGGCCGATTTATCCATCGGACTGCGCACATCCACCTGGCTGACGCTGGAATCCGCCTGGCGCGCCGACCAGGATTTGCCCTATTTCGACCAAGCCGCCTTGGCCAAGAAGCGGGCGGCGAAGATGGCCTTCGAAGCGGCCGACATCGCCATCCAGGTGCACGGCGGCTACGGCGTATGCAAAGAATTTCCCTTCGAAGCTTTTTACCGCGAGACCCGGTTGATGCGCCTGCTATTTGGCCGTCAAGAAGAGCTGGACCGCGCAACCGGGCTAAAGTTTTTAAAATCTGATTAACCGAGCCGGCTGGCGAGGACTGTGAATGGATTTCCATGCGGAAGTCCGCAGCGCTCGTTTACGGATTGAGAGAGGAAAAACATGCGACGCAAGAAAGTTTGTTTTGTCGGTTACGGCTCGACCGAGTACTCGCGCAACTCCGAGGAGTCGCAGCTCGGTCATTATGCGACTGCGATCCGCGCCGCGCTCAATCAGACCGGTTTGAAGAAAAAAGACATCCATGGATTGTCGATTACGACCCAAGCCAGTCCTGACACGGCGCCGCATGTGGCCGAGCAATTAGGCTTCGAACTGGATTGGGTATTGAACGCGGACTACGGCGGCGCGGGCGGGGTCGGCGCCGTGCGCCGTGCGGCAGACGCCATCGAATGCGGTCATCTTGATGTTGCGCTGCTGGTCGGCGGCAACTCCTTCGACAGGACCGTCGCGCACCAACGGCCGCTGGAATACCAGCGCGGCAATTTCGTCGATGTCTACGGTTACGGCGGGCCGAATTCCCTGATGGCGCTGATTCAGCGACTGCATATGGAGAACTTCGGCACGACTTTGGAACAGATCGGCAAAATCGCCGTGGCGCAACGTTTTAACTCGCTCAATAACCCGCAGGCGCTGTTTCGCGTTCCGATGACCATGCAAGACTATCTCAACTCGCGGATGATCTCCGATCCGATTCGCCTGTTCGATTGTGTCATGCCTTGCTCGGGCGCCGAGTGTTTGATTCTGGCTTCGGAGGAAAAAGCGAAGCAGATCACGGACAAGTTGGTTTATCTAGTGACGGACGCCGAGAAAGTCCATTACCAGGTTGCCAACATGCTGCCTGAGAAAACCACATTTGGCATGAAAGCGGTGGGCGAGAAAATATTCGCTGAAGTGAAGCGCGAAGACATCGACCTGTTTGAGATCTATGACGACTATCCGATCGCCGTGATGATCCAGCTCGAGGACTTCGGATATTGTAAAAAGGGTGACGGGGGCAAATTCGTCGACGCCCATGATCTGACCTACAACGGCGATTTTCCAGTCAACACCGGCGGCGGCGAATTGTCGGTCGGTCAGGCCGGACTCGCCGGCGGTTTTCTCCATGTCGTCGAAGCGCTGCGCCAGTTGCGCGGCGAAGCCAACGGCCATCAGGTGAAAAAAGCGGAGCGCGCTTTAGTCACCGGCATCGGCTGGCTCAACTACGGCCGCAATCTCGGCACCACCGCGGCGCTGGTGATGGAAAGGAGAAAGTAATGGCTGAAGCGAGAGCACCGCAGAAGAGCTTGCCGAAAATCAATTCGGTCGACCGGCCATTTTGGGAAGGCGCCGCAAAAAATAAATTTCTCCTGCAGAAATGCAAATCATGCGGCAAGGTGCAATTTTTCCCGCGCGTCGCCTGCGTCGATTGCTTCGGCGAGCTCGACTGGATCGAAGCGAAAGGCACCGGCAAGATTCACACCTTCACGCTCGTGCGCGTGCCGCGCAATCCTGCATTCAAAGACGAGACGCCGATCTACTACATCAATGTCATTCTCGACGAAGGCGTGATCGTCGAGAGCCGCTTGCTCGGCGAAAATAAAGAGAAGGTCAAGATCGGCGACCGGGTCAAAGTGCGCTACGAGCAGACGCACAATCCGGAGATCAAGCTGCCGTGTTTTGAGCTGATGGGGTGAGGGGAATGGAATACTGGAGTGATGGAGCGATGGAGTAATGAGTCCAGATTCCCTCGCCCGCTTGCGGGAAAGGGCAGGGGTGAGGGTGTGCCCATTCCTCAAGAATTGAAAAATCGAGCCCCTTCCCTCTCCCTAAAAAGGGCGAGGGTAAAGACAGGGAAATGAACCGCGCTTCCAGGTTTTTGACTTATTCCCTCCCCCGCTGGGACGGTCGTAGTGACGGAAACTCAATGCACAAAAAAATCACTGGCCTTGCTCTATGCGCTCTGCTCATTGCCGTTAGCTTTCCCGCCGGCGCGCAGCAGCCGAAGAAAGTCCCCCGGTTAGGGTATCTATCGTCGTTCGAGCCAGCTAGCGAGTCCGCCCGTGCCGAGGGAATTCGGCTGGCTCTGCGCGAGCGTGGCCACATAGAAGGACAGAACATCACCATCGAGTACCGATATGCGGGGGGGAAGCCCGATCGGTTTCCTGAGCTTGCGGCTGAGCTTGCGGCTGAGCTGGTGCGTCTCAAGGTTGATATCATCCTGGTAGCAGGAGGGACCGGGATAATCCAGGCGGCCAAGAATGCGACCAAGACGATTCCCATCG
>CAMLCX010000114.1 GCA_946478635.1 uncultured Pseudomonadota bacterium | reverse complement strand
CACGCGGTCATGGTCGCAGGCGCGCAATCCGACACCGGCGCGCTTGGCCTTGATCGGTTCAACTGGTGGCATAATGTTCGTCCCCTTATCAGGTTTTGATCTCTACCACTCTCTTCGCAACAACTTCTACATGCGATTCAAATTGGTCGCGCCAAGACGCGAAGAACGAAAAGAAAGATTGTCGATCTCTCCAGCCCGCACTCCCAGATGCGCTCGCTTCGGTCTCTGAATATTTAGGTCTTGCTCCCCACGGCGATTAACGCGCGATTCAGTTTGTGAAAGCCGTCGGGCTTCTTGATCGCATGCAACTTTCGAAACACTTCGCTCTTGGCCTGGTCGAGCAGTGCCGGAGTCATCTTCTCCAGTTGCCGCCGTATCCCGGCCGACCAGAGAGATTGCCAATATTGTTCTTCACTGGCATAGACGAAATCATTTTCTTCGACGGTGATTCGGATATTTTGGAAACCGGCTTGGTGTAGAGCCGTGTCTAACTGCGATGGCGTATCGAACTTGGGAGCGTTCTTCGAAGCTGCTGCTGTTGACGCGGGTGCCGGCGCATACGGCCGCAGCACTTCATTGCACCAAAGTTGGAACGGATTGTCCACCGCCCAAGTACTAAGCGCGACACGCCCGCCGCGCTTGAGCACACGGTAAAATTCCTGGAGAACGCGCGCGGGTTCAGCAAACATCCAAAGGGCGAAGCCGCATAACACATGATCGAACGACTCATCGGAAAAAGTCATTTGTTCCGCATCCATCTGACGGATATCAGCGTGGCTTAGTTTTCTGGCCTCAATGTCTTTAGCTGTCTCGCGCACCATATCCGGCGAAAAGTCGATGGCGGTAACACGTCCGGTAGGTCCGACCTTAGCGGCTGCTGGAAACAACAACGCGCCTCTTCCTGCCGCTACGTCAAGCACATTGGCGCCGGCAGCGATTTCGGCAACATCCACGAGCCGTTGACCGAAGTGAGAAAATATTCCCGGTCCGACCCGGTCATAAATGGTGGCAGCTTGGCTGAATACGCGTAGGCTTTCTTCGCGCTGTTGCTTCCCTTCGTCAGTCATTCGTATCTCCTGCCCGATAAATCCCGATCGCATTCCAACGGCCTTTTCCCATCTTCATGGCACCACTCCACAAACCGCCCACGCTTTCGCCTGAAGCGTAAACGGGCCATCCTCACGATTGCCGAAAACGTTTTCCCGCAGCCGCTCGCGCAACCTCGCTCGCCGTTCTTCGGAAAGACCGCGGATATAATTCCCGTCAGGCCCCTGGCCTTCGGTGAGCGGTTGCCAGTAATCGTTGAATGAATCGAAGCCGCACGGGAACACAATGTTTTTTACGTCGATTCTTGTCAGACCGACAGAAGCCCACAAGGAAGACAGCGTTTCTGCGCTGCCATAAAAACTCAAGCCGCTGCTAACCTGCAGCCCCTTGGGATCGAGCGAGCGTGCCGCGTCCCACAGGGATTGATTAAGCTCATTGCCGACGCTGTTATCCCACCATGCGGTGGCCACCACCCCGCCGGGCTTTGTCACGCGGCGCATCTCTCTTGCGGCCTCTGGCGCGTCAGGAAGGAAGCCAACGACAAGCAAAGCCAGACAGCCATCGAAAGCGTTCTCCGAAAAATGTAGTTTCTGCGCATCGCCCTGCTCAAAACAAATCCGTCGATCCGCGGTCTTCGTTCGTGCGTAAGCGAGAAAGGTTTCAGACAAGTCCATTCCGACGATCTTCGACACTGCCGGATTCTTTGCGATGGCGAAAGTGAGCGCGCCGGTGCCACATCCGACATCGAGCACCTCGCCGCCAACTCTCGCAAAGTCGGCAAAAGGCGGCGCTAACAGCTTGCTCGACCGGCCACGCTGCTTTTCGTACGCTTCTGCGACTTCGAACATATTCCTCTCCTTTTTGTGATCTTTGTGCCGTGTGGTTAAACGTCTTCTCCTAAAAATGCAAAATGATCTCTTTGGCGCAGCTTCTAAGTGCTCCATCTGTTTGACGGGCGAATTCCGGGGACACAATACCAAATTCTTATCAGACGTGCTTGGGTGGACGCCCCGGGTTTCGAATCGCCAGTTTACAGCTGGTCAATCTTGAAATCATTTTTAGAAATTCTTCGCTTCCCGCTGGCCGACCCGTACGAATTCCTCGCCGCAACTCCTGTAAACTCTCGGCTCATCGTCACCCTGCTGGTATTCACTCCGGCACTCAATCCGTCGGCCTTTCCTATAATTGGACTTATCCTCTTTTTCCGTCTGGGAATCATCCTTCAATGCCGCTTTTCAAAACTTCTGCCTGCCGCAAGCAGGCAGCGAAGAGATTGTCGTGGAATAGTTTCGACTTCGAGATGATCTAATTCTACTTACGGTTCAACTTTCTTTGCGAACACGGCAGCGCTGCGAGCGATGCGGCACCGCGCCGCTGATCGGATCAACGACGTCATTGGCAACCAGTAAATTAGCGTTGGCACCGCCAGGCCCAAAAGGGTCGTAACCGGGAAGATCCAACTCCATACAGCCGTTCCACCAACCGTATTGCGTCGCGACCACGCTCGGGTGCAGAAATAAATTGAATTTCGCCTTGAGCCTGACTTTTCCGGTAGCTGTCTCAACCGCTACCCATTCACCGTCCTGAATGTTCAACGCAGACGCCATAGTCGGGTGAATGTCCAGGAACGGCTCACGCACTTGACGTCGTAGGCGCGGGATGTTGCGGTATTGATCGTCGCAGAATTGCACCACTCTAAAAAACGTCAGCACCAGCGGGTACTCGTTGGCGCTCGCGCCGGGACCGTTACTGTTATCATACGCCGCTTGGGGAACCGGCAGCGGCGCGTAACCTGCTTGGGCGAAACGGTTCGAAAAAATCTCAATTTTGCGTGTGGGCGTTTGGAACCCCCGAGGCCTTTGCGTCTGAGCATCGACCTCCGCATATTTCTGATAGCGTGTCCGCACTGGGTGTCGCATACCCATCGGCTGCTCTCGCAATTGCGAGACGGTAAAACCGGAGGGGGCAAGCTGGTAGTTGTAGGCAGCTTCGATGTTCCCGTCGAAGAAGTGTTCGCCCAACCCCAGCCGCTTGGCCAAGTCAAAGATCACTGCCAGATCAGCCCGCGACTCGTGCATGGGTTGGACCACCGCTGGCCTAAGCTGCGCCCATGTTTTTGTGTCCTCGGCTGTATCGAAGGATGGCATCAGCGCCTCGCGCTCCCAGCAGGTAGACGCGGGCAGCAGAAGATCAGCGCAAGCGGCGCTTGGGTTGGCAAACATGTCCATGTGCAGGTAAAAATCTAGCGCCTCAAGCGCCGCTTTGCCCTGCAAAGGATCGCCAGCGCCGAGCAGTGTATCGCCACCGGAAGTAACCAACGCTTTGACCGGATAAGGTTGTGCCGACAGGATCGCGCGATACACCTCGTAAGGTTGTACTAAACCGGAAAGACCCGAGGGACCGAGAGGACGCTCGCGTAAGCCGAGCCGCCGATTTGCTTGCTCTTTGGGAAGCAAACCTTGCCCCATGATTGGATTGTTGGGCGTGGTGGCAAACAGCACGTTACTGCCGCGTTGATCGTATTGACCCGTAAGCGTGAAGAACACGCAAACGGCCCGGTTAATTTGCATCGCATCGGCATGCTGTTCGAGCCCGACCCAAGTGAAGTAGCAGGAGGGCTTTTGGCTGGCGAACATCCGCGCGGCCTGGCGCACATCGTTTGCCGGCACCCAGGTCTCCTCCTCCGCCTTCTCGGGTGAATAGCGGGAAGCCAACTCCCTCAGCAAATCAAACGCCGGCCGGCATTGAACCATCTTGCCGTCGGCAAGCGCGATTCGATACGAGCCGTCGAGCACGGCTCGTCGTTTATCTTTTTCAAACCCCCGTTCGACGCTATAACTCACAAGTTCGCGATCCGTTTCATCCCAAACAAAGAACGACTCCGAGTCGTCTGCCTGTGCGAGGTCCTGAGCGGTGAGCAGTTGTCCGTTGTCTTGACGCACCAAAAATGGCGCATTCGTCCACTCGCGGACGAAACTTGCGTCGTACAGTTCCTCGTCGATCAGTACATGGATCATGCTCAACGCGAGAGCGTTGTCGCTGCCGGGCCGGACGCGCAGCCAGTGATCCGCTTTATCGACCATGCTAGCTTTGCGGGGGTCGATAACGACGAGCTTGGCCCCCTTTGCTCTCGCTCGGCTGATTCGAACGGCGGAAGCGGGCGAGGAAACGTTGGGGTTGAAGCCCCAGAGAAGAATGCAACGGGCGTTATCGTAATCCGGCAACGGTTCCCCTAAGCCGTAAGTATGCTGGTGACCGATCTTCCTATGCCAGTTGCAGATATGGGTAGTGGTCATGAGGTTAGGGCTACCGTAGGCGTTCGCCAAACGTTGCAGCCAGGGCTCGAAGTCGGAGGATGAGCCTCCAGCCGGCGTCGCGCGCGAAAAGACCACTGCTTCCGGCCCGTAACTGGATTTGATGTCCAAGAGGCGAGAGACGGTTAGCTCCATCGCCTCATCCCATGAGATCCGCACCCAGCCCGGATCTTTTTCTCCTTTGGGCCGGGTGCGTTTCATCGGGTATTGCAAACGGTCGGCAGAATAAACGATTTCCGGGGCAGCGGTACCTTTGACGCAGATGCAGCCGTTCGGGTGATCGGGATCGGCGTTGACCTTCTTTAATACACCGTCTTCGACGGTAGCGAGTACGCCGCACCGCGAGGTGCACATCGCGCAGTAAGTGTGAATCTGTTGGATATTCATAAAAATGCCATCCTTCTAGTAAGTGACCGATGGCAAGTAGCAACCTTCAGGTTTCTGAAACTTGCCCTTCGCCATCAGCGTCATCGGCATGACGGCCCGTAAACCTTCGCTCAAACACCAGCGCAAGAAACTTGCTTGCCGCACCGGCAATAGGAAAGACAATGGCTCTGCATTGATTGCCGCAGCGCCTAGCAACAGCGCTTGCATGTCTTCGTCCGTGTCGGCCACAGCGTGATTGCGCGAAGAACTAGTGACGGCCACGGCATACGCCACAACGTGATCTTCACGCAGGGCAATCAGAGGCGACAAACTCTGCAACGCGTCCTTCAGTTCGTTGCGGCGTTCAAATCCGTGCACCCTCTTGCATAGCTCCGCACACTCGTCGAGATCTTCGCTCTTGAGGGGTCGAACCTCCACTCCAGGAGAAGGTTTGTCGTTTGGTTTACCGCTCATTAGCAGAAGCGGCTCCTTGACCTCGAATCCGAGGGAAGCGTAAAGAGATATGGATAGCATGTTGAAGGAATCCTGAACGAGACGCACGCCGGCTGCGCCGCGCGCCCGGTCAAGGACTGCTGCCATCAGGCGGCGGCCTGCGCCGCGCGCCTGAACCTGCGCATCGACGGTAATCGGTCCGAGGCCACGAATGGGATCGCGCTCGTCAAGGAAGTTGGAGCCAACGACTTGCCCGTCGGTCTCTGCGACTACGCCGAAAATCGCCGGATGGTTTATGCAGAAGTTAGCGCGCTTGATGGCCACTTCCACAGTGGCAAAATGCGGTGGAAATCCATGGCGGTCGGTAATGCCTTTGAACGCGTCGTAAATGATCCGTCCACAAGCTTGCGCGTCATCAGCGACTGCGGGGCGGATTGCTATGTTCACGTTACCTCCTTAGTTTAATGCGCCTGACCGGAAGTTCACGCGGTCCGATAGCCGCCATCGACGACAATTGTTTGTCCGGTGAGATAATCGCTCGCCGGCGCCGCAAGGAAAACCGCGGTTCCTACGAGGTCGGCTGGATAGCCGCGCCGGCCCATTGGCACACGATTGTGAAACGCGGTGGTGAAGGCCGGATCATCGAACCGTGCTCTCGTCAGGTCGGTTTCAATGTAACCGGGGGCGAGACAGTTAACGCAGATGCCTTCGCTCGCCCACTCGACAGCCAAGGTGCTCGTCACTCCGAGCACGCCCCGCTTGCTCGCCGTATAGGGGGCAACATGGCGAATGCCCATCTCACCGGCGATACTGCCGATGTTGATGATCTTGCCCTTGCCTCGATTGTGTTCGGCAGCGAAACGGCGGGTCTCAAGCCAATATCGACCGACGGCTTGCGCCGTAAAAAACAGCGCCTTCAGATTGAGGTTGAGCACCATGTCCCAATCCGCTTCGGTGATTTCCGTCGACGGCTTGCGACAATTGACGCCCGCCACGTTTACCAGAATATCGACATGTCCCATGCGCGCGAGCACATCGCGCACCAGAGCTTGAACGTTTGGCACGCGCGAAACATCCGCGCTAAAAGCCTCCGCCCGACCTCCCAGAGCGCGAATCGCGTCAGCAGCCTGAAGAATGTCTGCTTCCGTGCGGCTAGCCAGCGCAACGCTCGCGCCCGCTTCCGCGAGACCCTGAGCGATCGCCCGGCCTATACCGCGAGATGCGCCGACAACGAGTGCGACGCGCCCGGAAAGATCAAACAGATTGGATGTCATGATCGATCACCAACCTTTCAGCGCGACTGATCCTGTGAATTGGCTGTATGTCGTGCTCAGCGTTGCGTTAGTGGCCTCACAATTCAAATCGCTGGGCCATTTCGACTCAGCCGGTTCGTTGTTTAGCAAACTGCTTTACGGATTGCAGATCATTTACCCAGTCGCGGCGTCAAACTTGGATGCGATCTCAGAGTTCTGTTTTAAGTAGGGTGGCTCAGGCATTCCGAATATACGCTCGAAGGCCGACAGCCCTGTTTGGATACTATCAGACGAGGTTATCCGCTGGGCGTCGAGAAAAGTCCGCGCCGTACAAGGATATGTATGGCTTAAGCGAGCCGGGCACATCGCTGCGGAAAGCGGCAGCAAGCGGCGATATGGCAAATCTACGTGGTCCAATCTCCGTAAACACACCCACGCTCGCGAGCACATGACGCAACCGATCGAGGGCATCCGGATTCGCACCCACAATTGAAGCAATTTTATTGGTATCCATCGGCCCGTTTTGAAGAACGTCGGCTATGCCAAGGACTCCCGCGGTGTAGATGGCACGCAACATCATATAGCTTTGATAGAAAAGCTTGTTCAAAGTTATACGGTTTTGATGTCTGGGATCAACACCACCGCTGATACTCTGCTCGGAATTATCTTCGCTCATCGCAATTGTTCTTCGGCGTTCGCGCTTGTCGCACCGCTTGCCGAACTTGTTCGATTAATAAAACCACAATCATCGTCGCGTCTTGATTAGAGTCCTCACGCTACCGCGACTTCCATAATGTGAAAGGTGGACTCGGTTTCGATCACGCGATTGAGCTTCAACCCAACCTGGTCGAAAAGCGCCTCGAATTCTCTTTGCCGACGCTCCTGGCCGCCGTGCTCTACCAGAACCGTCAGGTCAACAATCAGCGCGTAGGATTCGTGGTTCGGCTGGCCGACAATTCGGTCAATCACCAGAAGTTTGGCGTTTCTCCCCATGGCACGACGGCAATTGCGGAAAATGGCCACCGACGGTTCGTCGGGCCAATCGTGAATAACGGATTTAAGAATGTAGAGATCGCCCCCTTCGGGTACTGCGTTAAAAAAATCGCCTGCGACCAATTGGCAATTGTCGAGCTTCCCACCGGCACCGGCGCGCGCTAATTCGACTGTCGCCGCCTGGTCGAACAAAATTCCGGCCAAGCGCGGGTTCTGCGACAATATGCCGGACAACAGAGCCCCGTTGCCCCCCCCGACATCGACGACAGTATTGAATGCTGCAAAATCATAGGCTTTCAAAATGGCTGCGGTGTCGGCCCTGGTAATCGCTTTCATCCCCTCCTGAAAACTCGTATTCGCTTCGTTATGGGACTTGAGGTACTCGAACCGCGGCGCGCCAAACACGTGCTTAAAGGCATTCTCTCCGGTGCGCGCGCTATGCGCTAGCGCGCGAAACGCGTCATAGTTCTCTTCACACCGAAAGATCACCGCGTGACGGAGCGATTGCGGATGATCGCTGCGCAGTAATTGGCCGGCGGGAGCAAGGGAGAAGAACCCGCCTTCGTCTTCATGCAACACGCCGAATCCTGCCAGCGCGCGCATGACCCGATACAAAACTTTATCATTCGCCTCAGCGGCCAACGCGAGATCCGAACTGCTCGCCCGCCCGTCGCCGATAAAGTCAGCAACACCAAGTTTAGCGACGACATAAAGCGCCTGCGAGAGAATAAAACCAGAGGACATTTTATGGATGAGCATAGCTGGTGATTGAGTGTTCTCTCCCATAGCGGTGCCTTCCTTTTGGATTCAAATCTGTGATGAAATGTGTGACCCAATGCTCAACAGGATTCGGCTACGCGGCGCCGGCTTGTTTGCCGTAGTTCCAAGAAAATGCCTCATTTTCGTTTGTCCTCGTTGGCGTTAGACCGCTGCTGGCGTTCCATAATTCTCTCGCGGAACCACTTCATCCTTACCACGCGGTTTTCTACCGAAGATTTGCCCCTGACGTCCATAGCCAAAGCGGTGAGATTTGTCTTCGCTAAGGACTCGCGACAATCCAGGTTTTCGCTTTGCCATTTATCGATCCTCCAAATGCTTTTTATATGCAGCCATTCAGTTCCTAATCACGGCTGCCGTCCCGCATTGTCCGGCGCTACAACGTAGGGCCTGCCGCGTTTAACTCACGGGCGGGGCGTACTGCTGCTCACCCCAAGCTATGATGGCTTTCGCGCCGTGATCAGCCCGCTATCGACCAGCATGAAATCCGCGCGTTCGATATCGACGAATCCCGCCTCGGCTAACCACTCCCGGTGTTGCCCTTCCGTGTAGGACTCGCCGGTATCGAACATGTTTAGAAAAGCCAAATTAAAACCCACCGCCTCTAACGGAGCCCTGCGCGAATCGTCGAGAATCTGGCCGATGATATAAATTGTACCGCCTGGCTTGACGGCGGCGCCGACATGTTTCAGTGCTACTCGCGCATCTTGCGGGGATAACACCTGGATGAACGCCCGCAGAACCGCGACGTCATAAGCGCCCGGCAGCGGCCCGCTCAACACGTCGGCCGCGACGACGCTAACCTGCGCCGCCGCCCCTTCCTCTTCGACGATCTTTTGCGCAATCGGCGCCACCTGAGGCAAATCGATGGCGGTCGCGGTGATGTGGGGGCAGGTCTTCGTTATGGTGATGGCAACTCCGCCTCCGCCGCTGCCTACGTCGACAAGTGATTTGACCGACGAAAAGTCAAATCGCTCCAACAGCGCGCGCGTTGTCGTAACCGTGCTGGAGTTAATGTTGCGCAGAAACGTTTCCAACTCCGCAGGGGAGGAATTGGAAAAATCAAGTTTTGCCTGCGGCACACCGCTACGAATCGATTCGGCGGTCTTGAACGATGCGCTCCAGCGCCCAGCCATGGCTGCGTGTCGGTTGCCCATATACGATGGGCTGCTCTTTACCAGAAATTTAGTGGCCTCGGGCGTATTCGAGAACTTACCATTCTCCTCATTCAACAGCCCGGCAACAGCGAGATGATACAAAAGAAGACGTAATCGGGCCGGACCGACGCCAATGGCACTGGCAACCTGCTCAACAGTCATGGGACCGGCCTTCAACGGCGTGAACACGTCAAGCTGCATACCCGCCAACATGGCGAAAGCTGCATCGGCATATGCTCTCAGCTTGTTCACGGTATCGGGTCGAGAAACTGAGCTCTCCATAGTGGCGCCTCCCAGCGTCGTAGATTCTGCACTCATATAGTTCAACGCTCCGTGATAACCTCAGAACAATCGTTCAGTCCGCCTTGTCTAGCGTCCGTCTGGAGCGAAAGCCACACTCGCTAATTCAAATTTCCTTTTTTCTCCCTGCCTCCGATTAATTGCCACTCAAGAATCGGAGTAACGCCTCGTTGAACGCAGATGTCGCTTGCACCGGCGCGGCGTGACGGCCTTGCGCCATCACCACAAGTTTCGCTCCAGGGATACAGCGGGCCACCGAGCCGGCGGCAATCTTATAGAACGGTCGCGTCAATTCCCCCACAGCAACGGTCGTCGGCACCTTGATTCGTCCGAGTTGTTCGCAGGTGATTGCCGGCGGCGACGGCGCGGCAAAAGAGATTGGCAACGTTCGCGCATTATCAAGGAGCATCGTGCGAACCGACGGCGCCACGGCATCGAAGAGATCGGCTTGGCCGTTTACCCCATTGAAAAGACTTTTGACGGCCCCCGCGATGTCACCGGCTTTGACCGCTGCGGCGCCAGGAGCGGCCATGGCTGCGCGATCTTGCGTCGCAACTTTGAGATCGGCTGGATCTGTAACCAAGGCAAGTGTAGCCGGCTCGTCAAGAAACAGACTGCGCACAAGTTCAGGATGCTGCACGGCGACCAACAAAGCGATCGGGCCGCTATAGGACCAGCCAATGAGGTCCACTGGACCGGCGTTTAAGTTTTGAATGAAAGCAACGAGATCATCGGTATGGGTCTGCGTTGAATACTTCGCGCCTTGATCGGGCCACGGTTCAGTGCCGAAGTAGCGCATTGTCAAAGCGATAAAGCGGTTGCGGGCAGCGACTGCTTCGCGCTGGCCATCCCATACGCGGTAATCGGTGATCGCACCATGGACAAAGACGATCGGCCTGCCTTGCCCCTGTTCTTGATACGTAAGCTTCGTACTATTGATCCCGATCTGCTTTATCTGCGGCGTTCCAGGGCGAGTCAGTGCACATCCGGCAAGGACGGAAACAATCGCCATTATTGCTACGGGATAATTCATGCCAGCCTCAAATAGTCCGATGCCAATACCCGCGAGTCAAAGATGAAAAAGTCACGCGCCTTTCCTCGCTATCACCACGTGAGCTTCCATGGGAAATATCAAGCCGTCAGGCCCGCATATGGCTCGAATGCCTTGTGCAGCGCCGCAACCATGGATGCGCGAGCATCAGGGCTCAGCGTGCTGACCGCGTTGGCAAGACGACCACCTAACTGATACTCGATGAAGTCACCGGCGGCGGCAAAATGCGCCGGGAGTGTCTTTGTGTGGATCTGCACGATCGATAGGTCCGCGGTCTTTATGAGCCGAGAAAGTTCATCGCGATCGGAGAGGGCGAATGGTTCTCTCATGATGGCCGCCACTTGCTCCCCGACAAACAGCGCCGCAGTGCGCTCAAAAATTTGGTAGCCGCTGCTCTGGCTGAAGGTGCTAACCGCCAATTGTCCGTCCGGCGCCAAGACGCGCTTCATCTCTCGCAGCGCGGCGGCGCGGTCCGGCACGTACTGCAGGCCATGCTGGCACAGCACCCTTTCAAACTGTTCATCCGGGAAAGGCAGGTTGGTCGCGTCTCCTTGCCGCCACTCGATCTGTGCCCCCATTGGCGCCGGCTGCGCGCGGGCAACCACGAGCATTGGCTCGTTGGCGTCCAAAGCGACTACACTCCCAGTCGAACCGACCTGAGCTGCCGCCAACCGAGCAACAATGCCGGTCCCGCACGCCACATCCAGTACCCGCATGCCCGGAGCGAGCGCAGCGGTTTCAACTAAGTCCTTCGCCCAAACAGCGAAGACGGCAGGCACCATGACGCGCTCGTAGCCCGCGCTCGCGCGGGTAAAGGTAGAACTGCTTTCAGATCGGAAGAGCACACGTCTGAACTCCAGTCACTCACTCTGATCTC
>CAMLCX010000113.1 GCA_946478635.1 uncultured Pseudomonadota bacterium | reverse complement strand
CAGGAAACTCATGGCCGTTGGCGAACGGCTCTCTTTTTCGGATGACGAGGCGGGTGAGCATGGATAATGATATTCCTCTTAGCAATCTTCCGTATTCCGAAGCGGCGGCGAAGCTGTATTGATGTCTCATCGCAATTACCACCTGACGATTCGGCGCGTCAACCATATTGATCTAGCCTCATTCGCTGTCGCCGCCTGGTTAAAATTGTTTGCGTCACTATCGCTAAGTTGCTAAGAGAGCAGTCACGCTGACCAGGTAGAAGCGCGGGCTGAAAGGGAGCGGCATGTCCAAGAAGCTTGGCAGATTCATTATCTTCCTCATTATCGCGTTCGCCTGTCATGCACCGTTGTTGGCGGCCGAAGCCAAGCCACCGCTGGAATGGGACAAGGTCATCGAAGCCGGAAAGAAGGAAGGCAAAATCGTCATAGCGATACCGCCGGCGGTGGAGCTGCGCAAGGGAATGGAGATGATCCTAAAACAAAAGCTCGGTCTGGAAGCCGAGCTCGTGCCCAACCCGGGGCCGAGAAACGCGAGCCGGATCGCCGCGGAACAAAAGGCGGGCGTTCGCTATTTCGATGCCCTAATCGTCGGCACCGGCACGGCCGTTGGGCTCGCACATGAAGGCATGCTCGAGCCGATTGATTCGCTCTTGGTCTTGCCGGAAGTCAAGGATGCCAGGCAGTGGTGGGGCGGGCATATTTGGGAAGACAATGTCAGCACCCACCGGTTTCTCTATTCTTTTCTCGCCGATGTGAGCACCCACGGCATCTGGTACAATACGACTCTGGCCAGGCCTGAAGATTTTCGCTCGTTCGACGATTATTTGAATCCAAAATGGAAGAGCAAAATTGGCTTTAGCGATCCGCGCGTGCCCAGCTCGGGGCAATCGATTTGGTCGTTTATGTGGGAGGTTAAGGGCGAAGAATTTTTAAAAAAATTAGTGCAACAGGATTTGTTTCTGACCCGCGATTTGCGCCAGCTGACGGACGCCCTGGCAAAGGGCAAGGTGGCGATTGCCTTCGGCATCGGCCGCAGCCAGGCCGATCCATTTGTCAGCGCGGGTTTGCCTCTTAAGCCCGTGCCCTCGCCAAAAGAGGGTCTGCCGGCGAGCAACAGCTTTGGCATCGTCGGTATCGTGAAAAATCCGCCGCATCCCAACGCCGCCAAAGCTTTCATCAATTGGTTTTTGAGCAAAGACGGCCAGGAATGGTATGGCAAGCTCATGGAAAACGGCACCCGCCGTCTCGATGTCGATACCAAATGGTTGAATGATCTCGGCGTGACCGCAGCCAAGGACGTCTTGACAGTGCCAGACTACCATCGCTTGCGTAATCACCTCGAAGACAAATACACGAAAGTCAGAGTGCCGGCCGGTAGGTTTGCCGAGAGTATTCTCAAATAACGCTTGTCACAAAAGTCCAAATTTGTTTTGACTGAATAGCGATGGAGGCGCTGATGTCGATGCACCGAACGCGGTTCCTGATTCGAGCGATTTTGTTGAGTCTTGTTGTCGTGTCTCCCTGGGCAAATGCGGCCTCGACCGGACTCACCAAGATCCGTGTCGGCTATCCATCGCCGAGCGCCAGCATGTATCCGCTCTTCGTCACCAAAGAGGCGGGAATTTTCGAGAAGTATGGGCTCGATGCCGAACTCGTCTACGTTCAGGGCGTGCAGATGGTGCAGGTTCACACTGCCGGGCAGCTCGATTTCACCAGCACCTCGGGGATCGTAACGCTGCAATCGTCGGTGAACGGCTCGGATTTGATTTTGCTCGCTAATTCCATTGAAAGTCATCTGATGAAGATCATCGCGCATCCGAGCATCGGTGGCCCCGCAGACCTCAAAGGCAAGGTGATCGGCGTCACGCGTTTCGGATCGCTCACGGATCTGGCGCTCAGGCCGGTGCTCGAGCAGTGGAAATTGGAGCCAAACAAAGACGTAAGTCTGGTGCAGATCGGACGGCTTTCGGATTTCATCCCGGCTATTCAACAAAAACGAATCGCCGCCGGCATGCTTTCCTTTCCGACATCCTTTTTCGCGGAAAAGATGGGCCTTAAATCGCTCTACGATCTTTCCGAGTCGGGCATCGAAGTGCCGACTACGACAATCGCTGTCAGCCGGGCCTACGCCAATGCCAATCGCGAACGCGTGTTGCGATACATGCGAGCTTATCTCGAAGGGACCCATCGGCTGATGACGGATCGGGAAATGGGCATCAAGGCGCTGAGGCGATACGGCGGCATTCAAGATCAAGAGGTGCTCGCCGCCACGTACGACCTATTCATCACTAAATATATAAAAAAAGTTCCGACCCTCACCGTCAAGGCCGTGCAAAATGCGTTGCAGCTTGTCGGCGAAAGCAACGCTAAAGCCAAGGGCCGCCGACCGGCCGAGTTCATGGACACGAGCTTTATGGATGAGTTGGAAAAAAGCGGCTTTATCAAGAAGCTTTGGCAATGAGACTATCTCCCTCAGGAGATCGATCATGAAACTTTTGCGGAGATCTTTAGCCACCCTTTTGTTTTTTCTCCTCGCGCCGATTCGTTCGGATGCCTATGCGGCATCCGTGGACGAGATCGCCCTCTACAATCGGCCGGACCGGCAAAAAGTTCTCGTCGAAGGCGCGAAGAAGGAAGGCAAGGTTTCGTGGTATACATCGCTGATCGTCGATCAGGTCGTTCGTCCCGTCAAAGAAGCCTTCGAGAAGGAATATCCGTTTCTTCAGGTGGAATATTTCCGCGGCAACTCCGAGCGGCTGGTGCAGAAGATGTTCGCCGAGTATCAAGGAAAGCGCTACGAAGTCGACATCGTCGACGGCACCGTGACGGCGCCGATGGTCAAAAAAGGCGGATACCTGCAGCGCTTCCACTCTCCTTATCTCGCTGAATATCCCGCAGAATTGAAAGATCCGCAGGGATATTGGGGCGTGAGCAATGTCTATTTTTTCGCGCTTGGCTACAACAGCCGCATGGTGAAACCCAACGAAGTCCCGAAAGCCTATGAGGACTTGCTCAACCCGCGCTGGAAGGGGCAGATGATGTGGTCGACCAGTCGCGGTTCGGGCGCGCCGATGTTCATCGGCAATATTTTACAGACCATGGGGCCGGAAGCGGGGAAAGCTTATCTGCAAAAACTCAAGGGGCAGAATGTCGCAAAGACCACCGCCAGTAATCGCCAGCTGCTCGATCTTGTGATCGCCGGCGAGTATCCGCTGGCGCTGCACATCTTCAATCATCATGCCTATATCAGCAAATCGGCCGGCGCTCCGGCGGAGTGGCAAGCCCTGGAACCCGCGTCCGCCACGATCAACACGATCTCTCCGGTAACGCGCGCGCCCCATCCGCACGCGTCCATGCTTTTTCTCGATTTCATCTTGTCGGAACGAGGACAGCGGGTTTTTCAATCGGTCAATTACTTGCCGGCTCATCCAAAAGTTCCCGCCAAACAGGCCGATCTCAAGCCCGGTGGCGGGCGCTTCAAACGCGCGCTTTATTTTACGCCCGACTCGCAGTTTAATGAGGGCAACGGATGGGTGGAATATTTCGAGAACAATTTCATGCGCTGACGCGAATGCATCCGGAGGCGAATTCGACTCACTTCGAGTTCTTGAAACTTGACAAGGCGAGAGGACTCGGAATAGCTTTCGCTTGACCTAACGCGTTCGAAAGGAAGGACACATTTTCATGCCGAAGCCGAACTCAAAGCGAATTGTGGGTTGTTTCAAATTGCTGACGATCCTAGCGACGATATTGGCTGCGCAGGCGTCCTCATTGGCCAGTGTCGAAGAAGTTGCCCTCCTGAACCGCGCGGACCGCCAGAAGATCCTTGTCGAAGGCGCCAAGAAGGAAGGAAAAGTTTCTCTCTATACGACCCTCATCGTGGATCAAGTCGTGCGGCCGGTCAAAGACGCTTTTGAGAAAGAATATCCGTTCCTCCAGGTGGAATTTTTCCGCGGCAATGCGGAGCGCCTGGTGCAAAAAATGATGGCCGAATATCAAGCCAAAAGGTACGAGGTCGATATCATCGACGGTACGGTCTCGCCGACCATGGTGCGCCGGGCCAATCTATTGCAACGCTTCTATTCGCCGGTGGTGGCCGAATATCCCGCCGAGCTCCGAGATGCGCAGGGTTTCTGGGGCTCGACCAATCTTTATTTCTTCGCAACCGGCTATAACACGCGGATGATCAAGCCGAACGAAGTCCCCAAGACCTACGAGGATCTTCTCAATCCGCGCTGGAAGGGGCAAATGATGTGGTCGACAAGCCGCGGCTCGGGCGCGCCGATCTTCGTGGGCAACATTCTCAACGCCATGGGATCGGAAGCCGGCAAGGCGTATCTGCAGAAACTGCGAACGCAGAATATCGCCAAAACTACGGCAAGCAACCGGCAGGTATTGGATTTGACGATCGCCGGCGAGTATCCGCTGGCGCTGCACATCTTCAATCATCATGCCTACATCAGCAAATCGGCCGGCGCGCCGGTCGACTGGATGCCGCACGAGCCGGTGACGGCGACCATACAAACAATCGCCCTGGCGAAAAATTCACCGCACCCGCATGCGGCGATGCTGTTTA
The DNA here is from genome assembly GCA_946478635.1 of uncultured Pseudomonadota bacterium. The sequence goes on along the minus strand of CAMLCX010000113.1, from coordinate 7,047 downwards.
TCGATTTTGCCACGTCGGAGAAGGGACAGAGGGTTTTTCAGCAGTCGAACTATTTGCCTGCGCATCCGAAGGTGCCCGCCAAACAGGCCGACTTGAAACCCGGCGGGGGCCGTTTCAAGCGCGCCTACTACATCAATCCCGACGCCCAGTACGACAAAGGCAATGAATGGGTGGATTACTTCAACAACCTGTTCGTAAAATAGTAACGGCACATCGCCGTGGCAAAACAACCTTCTTCCGAGCCCTACGGTTACGCGCTTAAAGCGAGCGCGGCGCGGTCAGCGCGCGGCCTTCTCGGTCTCGGCGCGTCGTTTCATATCGATGTCGCCGCGAGCGTGATGATCGCGGTTTCCCTGGTGACGGCCTACCTGGTTTTGCCGCCGCTCTACTCCGTCATTCAAACCAGCCTGTTCACAACCAAACTCACCGGCGAGATCGACCAGTTTACTCTTCAGTACTACAGCAATCTCTTTGGCGAGCTGCGCGTGCTCGGCCCCTTCTTGAATACCATCTATTTTTCCATCGGCAGCGCTCTATTGGCGACGCTGATCGGCGGGACGATCGCCTGGATTGTCGTGCGCACGGACACGCCGCTGCGCGGTTTAGGTTACTTTACCGCCTTTGCCTCGTTCGGCACGCCGTTCATTTTGTATACCATCGGCTGGCTCCTGCTGCTCGGGAAAGCCGGGCCGGTTAACTACTGGCTGAAAATACTCTTCAACCAAACCGGGCCGGTGATCAACATTTATTCGCTTTTCGGTATGATATTTATCGAATCGCTGCTCTGGTCGCCGTTCGTATTTCTCATGTTGGCGGCGGCGTTTCGTTCCATGGACCCGTCGCTGGAGGAAGCATCGGCCGTGTGCGGGGCGCGTATCTGGCAAACCATGCGCCGGGTGTCGCTGCGGTTGATGTTGCCGGCGTTTTTCTCGGTGCTGTTGCTGATTTTTATACGCTCCTTCGAATCTTTTGAGATTCCGGCGTTGGTCGGACTCCCCGGCGACGTCCGGGTGCTGACGACGTCGATCTATATGGACGCCCAAAAGCTCCCGCCGCAATACGGCAGCGCCGGCGCCTTTTCGGTTCTGCTGATGTTGGTTGTGGCATTGACGTTATACCTTTACTTTCGCGTAACGCGTGAAGGCGACCGTTTTCAAACCGTCACCGGCAAAGGTTATCGCCCGACGCTGATCCACCTCGGCCGCTGGAGGTATCTTGCCGCTCTCGGTTTGATCGCTTACGCCACGGTGCTGCTGGTGTTGCCTTTCTTGATTATCGTCTGGGCGTCGTTTCTGCCGTTTTACATCCAGCCATCCATCGAAGGGATTCTCCGCTTCACCCTGAAAAACTACGTCACCGCACTGCACTTTCCCAAGATCACCGACTCGATCAAAAATAGCCTCCTGCTCGGCCTCGGCAGCGCCAGCGCCGTGATGGTGCTGACGCTGCTGGCATCCTGGCTGCTCGTGCGTACCAAGATGCGCGGGCGCTGGCTGCTCGATCTCTTGACGACGATGCCCCTGCTGTTTCCGGGAATCGTGATGGGGTTGGCGATTTTGCGGTTTTATTTGTTCGTGCCAATTCCGGTCTACGGCACGTTGTGGATTTTGTTGATCGCGTTCGTTACCCGCTATATTCCATACGGAATTCGCTATATGCATTCCGGATTGCTGCAACTGCATAAAGAACTGGAGGAGGCGGCTTATACCGCGGGCGCATCGTGGTCCAACTGTATGCGACGGATTATATTGCCGTTGATGACGCCGTCGTTTCTCGGCGGCTGGGTTTTTATCTTTCTCCTGTCCGCCAAGGAACTCTCCATGTCGGTCCTGCTTGTGAGCCCGCAAACCCCGGTGGTTTCGGTGGCGATCTTCGAGCTTTGGGAAAATGCTCAAGTGGGCGAGCTTGCCGCTTTCGGCGTTCTCTGGACATTGATTTTGGTTTCGATCGCTGTTTTTTACTACCTGTTCGCGCGTCGGTATGGCGTTCAGCAAAACTGACGTTACAAGCACTGGTCGCGGTTCAATCGTCAGACTATCACGTGAGTGACGCGCCTTCTGAGTGTGATTCCATAATCGTCGTCGCAGACCGTGCCTGGTCTAGAGTCATGCGATTGCAGCTCCAAACGGTCCACCCCATGGAGTTTTCAGGTTAACCGGTGCGGCCATATTTCATTTTCCTTCTGACGCGTGATCCCGCAAAGCGTTTGCGTCGATGGATGTCGTGCACGCTCGTGCTTATGACATGCGCGTTGTTCGAGTTGCGCGCCCCACCGGTCATTGTTGCCCAATCGTTGCCCGCCGCCGAGCAGAGGGGAGCACGGGATTTCGTTGAGTATTGGTCGGCAGGACGGCTCCTTGCGCAGGGTGGTAATCCGTATTCGCCTGCCGAGCTATTCACTCTGCAGCGTACGATTGGATGGACCGGCACCCAACCTATCGTCATGTGGAATCCACCTTGGACGCTGCCGATTGTTTTGCCGTTCGGTTTGCCAAGCTTTGTTGCCGGCCAGCTCCTTTGGTTGCTGTTCCATGTGTGCTTGATCATGTTCTCCGCTCAACAGCTCTGGCGCGTCTATGAAAACTCGATGCATGGCTCCCGGCTTGCGCTGTTTCTCGCGTTCACCTTCGTGCCGACGGTATTTGTCTTGATCATCGGCCAAATTACGCCTCTCGTTTTAGCGGCTTTGACGGCCTTTCTTTACTGCGAGCGCAAACAAGACTGGCGCGGAATGAGCGCTTCGCTGGTACTTCTCACCATCAAGCCCCATCTTTTGTATCTGTTTTGGATCGTGGTTCCGCTCTGGCTAATAGAAAAGCGTCTCTGGCGTTTGATCGCGATGGTCGCGCTTGTGACTGCGGGCGCCGTGACTTTGCCGTTGCTATTCGATCCGCGCATCTATTCTGAATATTTTGCCTTGTTCGGAGCCCCCGGCATTCTCAAGCCGATGGATTGGCCGGTTCCAACGCTGCGCAACGTGATTAGAATATTTCTCAACCTCGACTCTAGAGCGCTGCAGCTCGCGCCGACGGCTCTGGCGAGTGCTTGGGCGGTTCATTACTGGTACCGTCGCAGACAAGCCTGGCGCTGGCGGGAGCAACTGCCGCTTCTAAGCATCGTGTCGGTCACCAGCAGTGTTTTTGTCTGGACCTATGATCAAGTGGTGCTTCTTCCCGTGATCATCGAAGCGGCCGTTTGGATGTCCCAAGCGCCGGCGCCGTGGCACCGCTTTTGGACCGCGCGCCTCTATGTTGCGATCAACGCGTGCCATGTGCTCCAGAGATTTTGGCTTCCGGAAGAGCTTTGGTACTTTTGGCTGGCGCCGGCGCTGTTGATCAATTACCTAATATTTAGGCGGGAGCGAAAAATCGACGGGTGAGTGATCTCTCGAGGTTTTTCGGGTTCCTGCCCGCCGCTGTCTCTCTCGCCGCCGGCATTGATTTCAGTCATGGGTGCGATTGAGCTAACACCGTCTTAAGCGGGCGCGCGCCGCTATTTGCCCTTGTTGCCGGAGTGGGGGACAATAGGCGCTGAGTTTTTGATATTCCCATGGACCGCTACCAAATTTTTCTGCTTGCCATCGGCGCCGGATTGGCGATTCGGATCGTCATACACTTCGTCGACAAAAGACGGATCAAGGACGAGGTCGAATCAAGAGGCGGGAGAATTATCTCGATCAGCTGGAATCCCTTCGGGCGGGGCTGGTTTTTCGAAAAAAACGAGCGCCATTACTCAGTAACCTACACTGACCGCTCGGGCGCCACCCTAGAGGCGGATTGCAAGACCAGCTTGTTTACAGGGGTGTACTGGGCCGATGGGCCCAAAACCGAGGAGCCAAAACCGACATTCATTCCCCGTCATCGCTGCTCGAAATGCGGTTACGCCATCGATGCCGAATGGCGCGCCTGTCCCAACTGCGGTAAGTCCACCGAATTTGCCTGAACCGGTCTGGAACGGCTGGAGCACCTCCATCGGCGCTCGCCTAAAAATTTTCAGGGTTATCCCGTCCCATGCGCATCCCGTGCCGGCTTTCGCTGCGCCCGAGTATTACTCTGTGGGCGCGGCCTGCGTTTGAGGTGAAAGGGTAGGACGAGATTGCCAGCGGTAGACGATCAGCCCGATGGCAATTCCCCCGAGGCTTGCATAGCGCGTGGCGTCGCTTGACAGCGCAATGCTGATCAAACAGAGCGCTACGGGTGGCAGACTGATCGCGATGACACCCCCAATGCCGAACGGGACGCGATAGGGCCGGGCCATCTCCGGTTGCTTAAAACGCAACCAAGCCAACGCGGCGAACTCAAGAATCAAAGCAGCCGCGTAAAGAAACATGTCGAGCTCGATGAGTTCCTGAAATGAAAATGGGATCAGCAGCGAGACTCCGGCGCTGTTCACCAGTATCGCGGTCCATGGGGTTCCATGGCGCGCGTGTAAACCGCGCAACCAGCTCGGCAACATGCCGCGTTCCGCCATGGCAAAAGGCACGCGCGCGGAGGTGCACAGCAGCGCGTTCAGTAGTCCCGCCGCACTGACGAGCGCCGCGAGAGTGAGCCAGGTACCCAACCACGAGCCGCCGATCTGCGCGGCAACCTTGGGGAAATAACCTTCTTTCCAATCGGCGAAATTGCCATCAACGCCAACACCGATCGCCAGGGGCAGCAAATAGACCATGCTGACCAACAAAACAGTGATGATCATGGCGCGCGGATAGGTCCGGCTCGGTTTGGCAACTTCCGCCGCGCAGCAGCCGGCATTGTCCCAACCCGAGGTGTTCCAGAGGAGCGTGCTCAAAAGGAGCGCCCAGTCCACTGTCTCGCTTTGTTTTAGCCAATTGGAGAGTTCAATTTGCGACGCTCCCAAGGCAACCAGGGCGGCGAAGGGGGCCAGGACGATCAGCAGAAAAATGATTGAGCTTGAACCGACCAAACGGATGCCGCGGATGTTCAGCCAGGTGATGACGGTGATCAGCGCAGTGCCGATCAACCAGCGCTCGCCGGGAGCCAGATCGCCGCGCAGGTAAGCGAGATAATCGACGAACATCACCGGGTAGAGAGCGTTGTCGGCAAAACTGCAGAGCCAGCTTACCCAGCCTTCCTGGAAACCCCAGAATCGGCCGAAGGCGCGCTCGACCCAGACGACGTACCCGCCTTCTTCGGGGATCGCGGTCGACAGCTCCGCAGTCATGAGCGCAGTAGGCAGACTCCAGATCCAGGGCAAAATAATGAGCCCCAGTAACACGATCGCCGGCCCGGCGGCGCCCACGGCGTCTTCCAAGCCGTAAGCGCCGCCGGCAACACAAAAGAAAGTCAGCGCGATAAGCGAGGGCAGTTTGAGTTCACGCCGCAGGTGACTTGGGCGCTCGTTGGTTCCGGTGGCGGCACGAGCAGTGGAAGTAGAATCGATTCGTGAGCCGGTCATTGGGTGGCCCCAGAGAATAGCGATCGGCGGGCGGCGTTGTCAATCCAATGAGCGCCACGTCGCAATACGATGACTTTGTCGGACGGCAGCAAAGCTGTTAAACTTCGCCCTAATCGTTTCCCGGTCGTCCCATAAAAATGCCATGACTTTGTCGACCAAAGGGCGCAATCGGCCGATCGAAAAAATACGGGCAAGATTATTCGATCAGGTTCTCGACGCGGAGCTGTCTGAGCTCACGCGTTTCAAACGCATGGTCCATGTGTCGCTGAAGATCATCATCATGGTCGGTCACGACTTCGTTCAGAATCTGGGGAAGCTGCAGGCGATGGCTCTGGCGTTCAAGACGCTTTTGTCTCTTGCGCCGCTTCTCGCGGTCGTTTTCTCACTGCTCAAAGCCTTCGGCGTGCACAATCGCATGGAGCCCGCGTTGGCCGAGGCGCTTGCCCCGCTGGGCGAAAAGGGCCAGGAGATTACTGCGCACTTGATTGGTTTCGTCAACAAAATGAGCGCGGGCGCGCTTGGCAGCGTTGGCTTGGTGACGTTATTCATCACGGTTCTATCATTGATGGGCAGCATCGAAGAGGCGTTCAACCACATGTGGCGCGTCAAATCGCCAAGAAAACTATCGCGCCGCTTCAGTGATTATCTGAGCGCGATACTTGTCGGGCCGGTGCTGGTCTTTGCCGCGGTGACGATCACGGCAACCTTGCAGAACAATGCGATTGTTCAAGCTTTGATGTCGCTTCATGCGTTGGGCGTTGTGATTCTCACGCTGCTTCGACTGGTGCCGTACCTCACGCTTTGGGGCGCATTTACCTTTGTCTACATGTTCATTCCGAATACGCGCGTGAGATTGCGCTCGGCGCTCGTGGGCGGCCTCGTCGCAGCCGTCTTGTGGCAGACCGTGGGTTGGGGATTCGCAGTATTCGTCGCGTCGTCGACTCGGTATTACGTTATCTATTCGAGCTTTGCGATTCTCTTGCTCTTTCTTTTGTGGCTTCATGTCGGGTGGGTGATCGTTTTGCTGGGCGCGCAGGTGACCTATGCGCACCAGCATATTCACTATTTCCTCGGCGACCGCGATGCCCTGGCTCAGAGCGCGGCGGGCAGGGACAAGCTGGCGCTGCTCGTGCTGCTTCTGATCGGGCGAAATTTTCGCCACGGACTTGCGCCGTTGAGTGTGGCTGAAATCGCCGCGCAGCTGCGTGTCCCTGCCGGCGTCGTTAAGGAGTTCATGGTCATGTTTGCCGGGTTGAAGCTGGTTTTACCGTTAGCCGATGAAGATACCTTCGTGCTGGGCCGCGATCCCGGGACAATCACCATCAGGGAGATTCTCGATTGCGTCAGGAATGCCGGTAAAAGCGGCAAAACTCAAGGCGAAGGAGGCAAAGAAGAAAACCTCATCGACGATCTTCTATCGGAAGTCGATCGGGTCAGGGCGCAAAGTCTGGAGGGTAAAAATTTACAAACGCTAATTTTAAACTTCGATCAGCCGCACACCCGGCGCTAGTGCAGTGACTCTTAAATGAAGGTACTTATGGTTCGCCAGAACAAAGGCGGAAATTTTCGAACAGGGAGGAGAATAGACTCTCGCCAAGCATGTCCTGAGTCTATCGAAGGGGCGCAAAGCAC
>CAMLCX010000112.1 GCA_946478635.1 uncultured Pseudomonadota bacterium | reverse complement strand
AGCTGAAAATTCCCACTTATTTTTTCAGGCTTGCGAAACAACGCGGGGGCCTTTGCAAGGATGCAAAGAAACGGCAACCGAGGGTTTGATCGCACCCGAGGAGTTAGCGCTCATCCGGCATCAATACCGACGGACTCTTTGCCAAACGAGAGACCTATCGGCATTTGCCGGCGCAACCTGCGCCATGCTTTTCCGCCCAGGATTGAGCGCGAAATAGTCCTATCGGCCCGCGAGACTAGCTAGCGCCGGGCTTGCTTTTCTGCTGACTTGCGATTAACTCGTTGGAATGACTAAACGCGTTCGCGACTTCTTTTTTGTTTTGCCCACCGATGAATACCGGCTTTTGAAAGAGTGCCTGCCCAGGCATTCTATTGGGTATAACGCCCTCGATCTCGACGTTCCGGCGGGGGATGGAAAACGTGCCTTTACTTGTAGCGAAAATGAACTGAAGGACGTTATCCTATCCGTTGGACACAAGTTTCCGGTCGGTAAGGCCCTGGCAAACTTGATCCGGCAACAATGGCAGCCGGTATCCAAATCCAAAAAAAAGAAACAGAAACCAAAGCCGCGCTAACATTGATCCGCCGCCCCTTCTGGCATGCCTGACGCGTCGGCACCACACAGGTTCACGGAACCGGTTCGAGTCAAACTCGCAGTCGGCGTGGATGAAAATGAGATAGACGGCTTTGGGCGGAATATTACTCGAATCAGGGAACAACAAATTGACCTCAAAAGAAGCGGGATGATCTCTCACTTGCTACAAGAACGGTATGAGATTCATTTTCCCGTAAGCTCACGGCGCAAGGCCGGCGGCCTTCAGCGCCCTGTAAGTCGTATGACCTCCGGACAAATTCAGCGTTCGATAACCGTGTTGCGCAAGGAATCGTGTCGCGAAGTACGCCCGCTGTCCGACCGCGCAGCATACCCAGATGTCGCGATCCTTTGGCAGCTCGGCGTAACGGGAGCGCAGCTGCGAGAGCGGCAGGTTGATCGCTTTGGGTATGTGCCCGTGGTTAAACTCGTCCCCTTCGCGCACGTCGAGTAACAACGCATCAGTCCGCTCAAGCTCCAGCCAATCGGCCACAGGCATGTCGCCATTCAATACATTCTCGGCGAGCATGCCGGCGAGATTGACAGGATCTTTCGCCGCGCCAAACTGCGGCGCGTAACACAGTTCGGCCTCAGCAAGATCGTGCACCGTACCGTTGAACTGAATTGCAGTTGCGATGACATCGATGCGCTTCTCCACGCCTTCGAAGCCCACGGCTTGAGCGCCGAGGATACGCCCGTCGGGCACCGAGAACAAAAGTTTTAGATGGATCTGCCGTGCGCCTGGGTAGTAGCCGGCGTGATGACCCGGGTGAAGGTAGACTTTCTCGAAGCTCGTAACGCCGGCGCGCCGCAGTCCTTTCTCGCTGGCGCCGGTCGATGCGACGGTCAGACCCAACACACCGACCACGGCCGTTGCTTGCACGCCGCGGAACTGCGTCGCCCGTCCGGCGATTGATTCGGCGGCAACTCGTCCTTGCCGATTGGCTGGTCCGGCGAGCGGCAGCACGGTTTCTTGACCCGTCATCACATCTTGCACTTCGACGACATCGCCCACTGCCCAGATACGCGGATCGGCTGTGCGCATCTGCGCATCGACCACGATGCCACCCCGAGGCCCGATCTCGAGACCGGCGTCCTTAGCGAGAGCGGTCTCGGGCCGAACGCCGATGGCCAGGATGACGAGATCCGCGGGCAAACGCGCGCCGCTCTCGGCGACGACAACCAGGCCGGCACCGTCGCGCTCTTCGATGCCCGCAAGCCCGTCGCCCAAATGGAGCTTCACTCCCTCGACGACAAGGTGCTCCATCAGGGGTGTCGCCATCTCGGGGTCCAGCGGCGGCATGAGCTGGGGCAGCTTCTCCAGAACTGTCACTGACAGGCCGCGTTGGATCAGGTTTTCGACCATCTCCAAACCGATGAAACCGCCACCGACAACGACGGCTGTTTTCGCACTGTGATCGACAATCCAGGAACGGATGCGGCGCGAGTCCGGAATGGTGCGCACGGCGAAAACGCCGGGCAGCGCCACACCTGGCAGCGGCGGTCGGATCGGCGCCGCGCCCGGTGACAACACCAGCGCGTCGTAGCTCTCCAAGCGGGTGTCGCCGGCGCGCGCGTCGCGCACCGTGATCGTGCAAGCGCCGCGGTCGATGCCAGTGACTTCGGTCTCGGTGTGCACGTCAATATTGAAGCGCTCGTGAAACATCTCTCGCGAGGCCACCAAAAGTCGGCTCTCATCAGAAATGACGTTGCCGACGTAGTACGGCAGGCCGCAATTTGCGAACGAGACATACGGCCCCCGATCGAACATGACAATCTCAACGGTTTCATCGAGCCGCCGTAGCCGCGCCGCGCAGGACGCGCCACCCGCTACCCCGCCGACAATGAGCACCCGACGGCGCGTATCTGTCTGACTCGAACGAATCGATTGCGACTCAGCTTGCTGGACCATACGACCTCCAATAAAGACATTGGGAGTTTCGAAGCATATCGTCACGAAAGGAAGCTACTTCATCATTGCGAAATAGCTAGGATACCCAGTAGTGAAAAAACCAACCTCGCGGTTCGCGTCGAGAGAAGCGAGGCTGCCAAGAACGGACCGCGCCGGCGCAGACGAGTGACTCGCCCCCGGCAGTTTATCGACCGGGGTTACGTTTCTGCGCGTACGACCAGAACAGGACATGCGGCGTGGCGCATCACCGCCTCGGCAACGCTGCCCAACAACAGCCGCCCCACTCCCCCGCGTCCATGACTGCCGATGACGATGAGATCCGCAGGCCAGTCTTTCGCCGCCTTCACGATCTCGGCCGCCGGCTTTCCGACATGAATGAATTCCAGGGGCGCCGGCTGCAACGCGGCACGCTGACCCAATGCGGCAAGCAGTCTTCTGCTATCCTGCTGAGCCAGAGTGACGAGTTCGCTTGCGGGAATGCCACCCTCGGGAGCATACGCAACAACGGAAGGATCGACCACATGAACAATTGCCACTCCAGCTCCGAGGGACCGCCCCAAATCGAAACCGACATCGGCAGCGCGCGCCGCAAATGCGCTCTCGTCAACGGCAACAAGAATTTTCCGAAAACTCATAAGCAACCTCCTCGGACTTAATGATACGCGGTGGTTGTGAGCGATCGATCAAAATCAAATTCTTTTGTGGCTGAGCCAGATCAAGACGCGGTCCCAACGATGACGAAAGGGACAATCAAGCCCCATGGCCGGACCCCGGGTAACGCGGAAACCGTCAACTTGCCGTAACCACCGATCTTGAGAAAATTATTCTGTATAAACGGATAGACATTCCCGCAGCAAAGATCGCTTTATTTTTTCATCACCCATCGAACCTAAACTGAGCAGCACGCCGCCGATCACTCAATGGCCCTCAACGAGTAATCATAGCCAACCCAACCTTTGGAAGGCGCCGTAGATGAGATAACCTCCCAAGAACCAAACGAACACGCCGAAGCCGAGCCGGAGGTAAGGGCCGGCAATTTTGTTAGCGGCAAACGCGCCCAACCAAGAACCGGCAAACATCGTCACCGCTAAAATCACGGCGGCATAAATGTTGACGTTTCCCAACCGATAATATTCCAGCGCTGCACCAAGCCCGATGGGTGGCAGCAACACCGCTAAACTCGTCCCCGTCGCTTCATGCTGCGAAAAGCCGGCCCAGTAAATCAACGCTGGGACGATAACGATGCCGCCACCCACCCCAAACAGCCCTGCTAGGATCCCGCCGAGGGTGCCGATCAGTACAAACAGCTGCCATGCAATCATCAAGCATCCACCACAAAAGAGCAGTGCTGCGGCTGTGATCGATGAACATCACAGGCGCTTTACCGCTAGCGCCGCCTCCAGCCGCTCCACACTGGAAAGCCAGCATCGTCGCGTAGTTTCAACACTTCGTCGCCTTTCTTCACTTCTGCCGCGATGATCGCGGGCTTGCCACCGAAGGTAATTTTCGAACCCTTCACTTCGACTTTGTCCTTCGCTTGGAGTTTGACATCCTGATTTTCAATGTAGAAACTCGGACCGAGCTGCACGGAGATCGTTTCCTTATCGGTTTTCACGATCATGTGGACCCCGCCGGCCATGCCCTTATTCGGCGTGATCCGATCGACGCTGATGACCTCGCCGCTGATGGTTTCGACGGTCTTGGGATCGTACATTTTGTTGTAGGGCGTCCCTGGTCCCCAGCCGCCGCTACCGCGCCACATCATTCCGCCTCTTGGCTGCGCAAACGAGAGCGCCGCGAACGCAAAAAAGCCGACCATCGCAATTGCAAATACAAGACTCATCTTTTTCATCTGTTTCACCTCCTCTCTTCGCTTATCTCGATTTAACGGAGCGTACCGGGTAATTCAGCAACCGTTATGCCAGCGGACATCGCTTGATTACCAAAGGGTTACGAGCAGGGAATTGTCAGAAACGCAAAAACAATGGCGTTGCATAATCAAGATCGACAAAACGATGCATTACGATTGTCAGTTCAGACATGTCCCATCGAACCGGCCAACTTGCGAAACCACTCGGGCACGGTGAACTCGTCGGTGCGATACTGGCTTCGATAGGTCTTGATATCGAGGATCGGCGTGCCGTCAAAAAAATCCAGCCCGCGCACAATGATCCTCCTTCCATCGCGTCGCAAAACGCGCACGAGCGTGAGGCCGATGGGATTTGGCCGCGTCGGAGAATCGAGCGCAAAAACGCCGAGCTCAGGCAAGTCCGCGAGTTTGAATCCTCGGCGGAGCAAGGCTCGCGGCTTCACTTTCAACGGGCCAATCTGTTCCGGCCGTAGCCGGTCAAAGTAGACCAAGACGAACAAATGCGAATACCCGTCGACGCCGTCAAGGCCGTCGGCAAACTCGGCGAAGATTTCCAACTCGCCTTCCTGGTCGCCTTTATCTTTCACGCCGTCATCACTGGCCTTTGTATGAATCACTCCGATCGGTTTGAAGCTAATTTCCATGAATCTCCCTGCCCTCCGAATCTTCCGGATACTTTTGATCTAACGCGGCGTTCGTGATCCGTCCGTCGGTCATGTGATAGACGCGATCAAAGCCCTCGATCATTCTTTCATCGTGCGTCACAACGATGACCGCCGCCCTCTGCTCGCGTCCCAGATGACGGAGCAAATCCATCACGGCTTTGCCGCGCTCGGTATCGAGTGCGGCGGTCGGCTCGTCCGCTAAGATCACCGCCGGATCGTTAATCACCGCGCGGGCAACGGCAACTCGCTGCTGTTCGCCGCCTGACAGCGTAGCGGGATAGATGCCGGCACGATGGTCGAGATCGAGGCGTTTGAGGAGTTCACTCGCGCGCTTCATCGCCTCGTGATTGGAAATGCCATTAAGCGTGAGCACGAGGGCGACGTTTTCCAAGGACGTCAGAAACGGAATGAGATTGTAAGCCTGAAAGATGATTCCCATGCGCTGGCGACGCAGTTTTCGGTCGTCGGTCAGCACCCGTTCGCCGTCGAACACCACTTCGTTGTCGATCGCGATCTGTCCGGTGGTCGGCGGATCGATCAGAGAGAGGGCGCGCAAAAGCGTGGTCTTGCCCGATCCACTCGGCCCCATCAGCGCGACGATCTCGCCCGGCTCAATAGACAAATGCGCGTCCTTGAGCGCCACGACCTGGCTGTCTCCCTGACCGAAAATCTTGCCGACATTCTGCGCCTCCACCGCGGCCATTATGCGCCCCCTCCCATGGCCGTCGTCGGGTCGATGGCGAGGGCGCGGCGTATACCAACGAGGCTTGCCAGGACACAGATGACCATGACAATGCCGAACAAGATGTTCTGATCGAAGGCCAGGATCGCGACACGGCGCGGAAAGTAATCGTACGTCAGATTGATGAGCAGCGCGCCGAACAAGTAGCCCAGTAGACCCAGAGCGACCGACTCCTGCAAGATCAACGCGCCAATCTTAAAATTCGGCGCACCGATAATCTTGAGTGTGGCGATGTCGCGGGTCTTTTCCATCGTCATGGTATAAATGATCAGCGCGATGATCACCGTGGAGACGATAAGCAGGATGATTCTGAAAAGCATGATTTGCTGGCGCGCCCGTTCGATGACGTTCTTGGCCAAGACATCTTCCTGCTCCGCCGTCGTCATCGCCCGGTAGTGGTTCCAGCGCTCAATGCGCCTGGCCACTTCAGCCGGCTCGGCCCACAGCTCCAGCCGCACCAGCACGGCATTGGCCAGGTTGGTGTTCTGGACTATCGATGAAAGCGATGCGGCGGAAAGGCCGGCGAGCGCCGGATTCGCCTCGAGATCAGCCTGGAGCCGGGCGCGCTCGTTGCGCACCGTTTCGTTGGATTTGAGAAATTGCAGTTCCTGCGCGTCTTGCAGCGAGATATACGCCGTCGAATCACCGGAGCTGGAAACGATGCCTTCGGTCAGGCCGACCACGTTAAACGTCATGCGCCCCAGCGCCAAGCGCGCGCCGATGGGGATGCCCGCTTTGCGATCGAGCACCATCTCGTAGCGGCTTGCCGCCAGCGGTCGGCCCGCGGCCACCGCCGGCGGCGCTCCCAGATTGCCCGGGCGGTAACCGATCATCTGCACCCGGACCGATCTGGCTTCATAATCAATCTGCACGGTTTGAAACGCGATCGAACTGGCTTCGCGCACTCCCGCGACGGTGCGTACGATTCGATAAAGATCGTCCGGAATGCGTGAAGTCTCGGCGAACGGGCCGTTGGTGTCTTTTTGCACCACCCATAAATCAGCGCCCGGGGCGCGCACGATGCTGAGGGCGTCTTCCACCATGCCGCGGTAAATCCCGCCCATGGCCATGACCGTCGCCAGCAGTAACCCAACGCCAAGCCCCGTCAAGACAAACCGGCCCAGGCGGTATTTGACATCGCGAATAGCGAGATTCACGGCTCCAACTTGTCCGACGCGATCGCCTCTGACGTGTGCGCGGCGGCAGTCACGCGGCGCCCCTCGTTTTTCAGGTCAGCCAGTTTCCCGGGAGCAATGACCACCCTCTCCCCGCCGGTAAATCCTTCGAGAACTTCGATCCACCCGGCGCGATCGACCACGCCGAAACGCGCGCGCCGGAAGCGCAACCGGCCATCTACAACCGTCCACGCGCCCGCTCCTTTAGGCGACTGCACGAGCGCGGCCAATGGCAAGGCCATTGCATTTTTTGCAGCGGGACGGATTCTCGCTTCAGCCTGTTCGCCGAGGGTAAGACGCTCGGGCGGCTCATCAAGGCCGATGTCCACGGTGAGCTGCTCGGTGACACGATCACTTTCGCGGCGGATTCTGACGACCTTGCCGCGCAAAGCGCTATCGGGCCTTGAGCGAAGCGTAACGTCGGCGGTGTTACCGACGGCAAGCGAGCGGGCTTCTCGTTCGTCAACATAAACTGTGATCCAGATCGTCCGCGGATCGGCGAGCTTAAGAATCGGCGTGCCCGGATTGACTGCCGTACCGGATTCCAGTTCGCGGCTCACGACATAACCATCGATTGGACTGGCAATAACGGTGTCCGCCTTCCGTGCGCGAACTGAGGCGAGGGAAGCCGCCGAAGCCGCGATGTCCTTGGGGACGATGTTCAATGCAACTTGCTGCACGGCCACCTCTCTCGCAGCGGCTTCGCGCAGCGCTTCGGCGCTTTTTAACTCAGCATCGGCAGATTCCGCGTTATTTTTACGCTCGTCGAGCTCCATTTTTGCGACAAGGTCGGCGGCGGCGAGTTTATCCCAGCGTTCCGCATTGGTGTAGGCGAGCGACCGGTTTGCTCGCGCTTTTACGACAATCGCTTCCGCCGCCGATAGCGCCGCCTGGGTGCGCAGCACAGACGCCTGCTGCGCCTGCACGGCGAGCTTGGCTCTATCGAAGTTGGCAACTGCGCGCTCGACCTCGGCGCTCGATTCGGAATTTTCCAGCTGAACAAGTATCTGGCCCGACCGCACCGTGTCACCTTGATCGACGTTCATAAGAACGATTCGCCCTGCGATCTTGGCCGCAAGCTGGACAACCACCTTGGCTTCCACCGTTCCCACGCCCTGAATCACCGGGCTGATCGCGCGAGCGCTGACTTCAGCCGTCGTCACCTGGGTCGGTCGCAGCCAGAGCCACGCAATCGCTGCGACAATCGCCACACCTCCGGCAATCAGAAGCGCCTTAATAGGTACCAAGCTTAGGATACGTTTCATGATGTTCGACGGATTCAGCCGCATGCTTTGGCAAGCATGATTTAGCCCCGCTGGCCTCTGAAAGAGCAACCGACGTGCCATGCATCGCGTCTTGTCCTTGAGCCACCTTATAACAATACGCGGACAAGCTGAAGATTACTGTCTAATAAGAGACCAATTCGTGCTTGATGGAATCGCGAAACGAGTTTGGTATGTGAGAAAAGAGGCGGCTTTAGTCACGCGATAGTGACCTGGCGTGAGAAAATTGGGCTGCTATGAAGCTTTCGCGGACTTCAGATCCAATTAAAAAGCGGTAGCACGACGAAAAGATGCTCGGTGACCAGTTTTCCTTCCTGCCCTTGGATTCCGGCGGCGCGCCAGCGGCCATCGCCGAGTTTCAAGTCTCTTGCACCGTTCCACTCTCTCTCGGTCTCGTAAGAATACTCGGGCGTTGCACTCATTGGGCGTGAGTCCTCCTCGTACCGCCAACGGTTTGCGAAAAACTCTATCGGAGTCCTTCGACAAAGGCTCGGGACGAACGGCGAGGACTTGAATCTAATAAGAAGATTCCGTTCAGTCTGCTAGCGCCGCTGATTCAGTTCAGCCACTCCTTCACGTTCCCCGCCATGATGACATCGAGAATCTCCTTGCAATCGGCTATCGCTTGATCGGCGATTTTTGCATCATCCGTGTGCGACACGCCCTGTTTCACGGCGCCATGCAGGGCACGGACGACTTCGAGAAGGTGCTCGTCAAGCTGTTCTGTATTCGCCGCTGTTTCCGGCATAAAACCTCCCTGTCTGTTAGATGTAGTGGCGGCCTTTGAGCGGATCGGGAACGGTAAGCCCCAGGCTCAAGAGAATCGGATTCACTTCTTTGATGTAGTCTTCCCGTCCCTGCTCGTTGGTGCGTCGTTTGAGCCCCCAATACAGATATCGTTCGGCGCGCTTCGATCCGCTCCGGCCAAACATATCGAGCGCTCGCACGTACCAATAATCGATCGCCCTTTGCACCCGCTCTTTCTGCGCGTCTCCCTTCGAGATCAGTTCTCGGGTTTTGTTGTAACCGTAATCGATATGACCAAGCTCCTCCGTCACAATATCCGGCAGAATGCGCTGCAATGGCAGATAGCTGCAATCGTAAAATTCTTCCAGCTGATAGCGCCCCACCCGGTCGATTAAGAAGCCAAAGACGGCGTTGTCTTCCCATGTGGTGATCAAACCGCGGAAGGTGTCGACAAAGCGTTTTTCATTGGGTTGGCTCAGCACAAAAGAAACATCGACCCCCATATCGCCGGCAACGCGCGCGACTTTGCGAAAGTGATCGATCTCCTCAGCGGCAGTGCGCGCCACGATAAGCTGATCGAGCTTGGTGGGCGCTGCCGGCAGCATCTTCTCCACATAGAGATGCGGCCCGCCGATCTCGCAATCGGCTTGAATCGTCAATACGCGCCCGAGGAGATCCTTATACTCCGAATCCATCTTGTCTAAATCTTTGAGTTCGATCTTATCGGTAAACATGCTTCCCCCTTAGTTGATCAATGGATTTCCGCGTTCAAATTGTCTTTCCTGAAGTGGAAAGACAGCAAGAAAAGCGCCAACAAGTGGCGACGGGTTTTGCCCGTGCATTTACTGTAGCTCGGGAACATGATTCTCATATTTCGGAGAGCCGGCGTTTTTCTTTCTTAAAAATGGGGAGGAATCCTAGTGCATGGCAATTACCGGCCCGGCCCATGGATTTTCACCTCAAACCCGACGCGAATGCACCTAAGAACACGCGCACTCTAGCTAGGCCAGCTCGTGCCCCACGAACTCGCGTAACAAGTCTGTGTACGTGATGATGCCGACGAGTTTATCCTTCTCGCCGACGACCGGAAGCGCGCCCACATGCCAACGAAGCATCAGCTCAGCCGCTTCTTTAACGGTCGTCTCCGGGGGCACTTTCACCGGCTCAAACACCGCCGCTTGTTGCACCGAAGTTGACCAAAGCTGAACATTGGCTTCGTTCTTGTCGACGAAGGCGAGCGAAGGGCGGACCAAACGCACGTCGCGATCGGAAAGCATGCCGATCAATTTTCCCGCTTCATCGACCACCGGTAGATGACGGAAATGCCCTCGCTCCATTTTCCATATCGCTTCGTTAATCCCATCGTTCGGTTTCACGGTCACCGGATTTTTGCTCATCCGGTCCTTCACTTTTACCGCTTTTCGATCCTTGCGCGATGGCACGGTCGCGCCCGCGCCGCAAGGAACATGTTTTAGATACTCTTTTTCCAGGTTTTCATACTCAACCAAATGAACTCGTCCGTTGACGAGGATGTCCTGGACTTCTTTGGTCGCGGTCAAACCGGATTCCAACCAGAATGTGTTGACACCCTTCAACACCGCCTCCCGCGCCAACTCCGCGTAGTCGATCTGCTCATCCCGGTAAACCTGAACGATGTCCAGATTGCCGGGCACGTCGCGCAGGCGATTGTAACAACGGAGGCCTAGCAAACTTTCGCGCCCTGGAAAAACCGGTATAACCTCGAGGCCGATGCCCAACAATCTCTCCATCGAGACAAGGCTCGCGCTATCGGTATCGGCGCTAGCGCCGACCACGGCAATTCTCCGGCAGTTCTCAAGAATCGCTTTGCGTTGCTGGCGAAAGAGGTACGCCCGGCGTCCCAGGTCTCCGGCCCAGTACTGATCGATCTGCTTTTGTCTGAGCACGGCTGCCGACACTTCTTGTGCTTCGGAATTGGCAAGAGCCATTTTGCTGCTCCTTGTTCTCGGGTCCGCCCGACACGGTCCTGTTTTGCCCTGATGCTGCTCACGAGAAACGAGCAAGACACATACCAGCGGAAGATACATAGATTCGCGGAATTATGAGCACGTAAATGCCAAGTTCAATAAAAGTCTCACGGCAACTCGCAGAGGTGAGAATCCTCACGCCGCGTCTTTCGAGCCTCTTGCGTAAATGAATCGCAAACATCCCATGACCCCGGTTTGCCAAAGCGCGGCCCGGTTTGACGCTGGTGATCTGATCATTGCGATGGCGAGGCATTTTTTTCCAGGATTTCCCATCCATGCGAAGTTGTCTTGCGCTGCTTACCAGATCTGCGAATAGCGAATCGTTTTAAACCTCTCGCGCTGCCTGCTGAGCGCGGGTCACCCAGGCTGATTCGGGCACAGCTATTGCTGATTTTAATCATTGAAAACGGGACCGTGATTCTTGAGGCATCTATGAGCAACCGCGAACCTGTGCTGATCCTCGGCGCCGCCGGCCGAGACTTTCATACTTTCAACACCTGCTTTCGCGACGACCCCAATTGCCAGGTGGTCGCATTCACAGCGGCACAAATACCCGGCATTGAAGCACGCCGCTATCCAGCAAGTCTCAGCGGGCCCCACTATCCGGACGGGATTCCGATCTATCCAGAAGCCCATCTGGAAGAACTGATACGCACAGAGTCGGTCCGG